>CALMSQ010000216.1:0-36656 GCA_937872345.1 uncultured Burkholderiales bacterium
AAAGTTGTCAAGCTGCGGAAATCACCCGGTGATGATCGGGCGCAGCGTCTCGATTTCGTCGACCATGAAGTCGAAGAACGCGGCCACGTGCGGCGCGTGGCGCACGTCCGGGTGCGCGAGCACCCGCCAGATCCGCGTGAGCTCCGGGATGGGCCCCAGCACGCGCACGAGGTCGGGCTCGGCGTCGCCCAGCGCCGTGGGCAGCGGCGCGATGCCGATGCTTGCCCTGACCGAGTTGAGCAGCCCGAGCACGCTGTTGTTGCGCGCGACGATGCGCGCGTTCGGCGCGACCTGGCGCAGCCACGTCGCCGCCCGGTGCCCCGCCATCGACTCGTCGAAGCCCGCGAGCGCGTGCTGCTCGAGGTCCTCGACGCGCTCGGGCTTGCCGTGGCGCTCGACGTACTTGCGGCTCGCGTACACCGCCCACAGCGAATCGCCGATCTTGCGGCCGATCAGCACCCCGTCGTCGGTGTCGCCCGAGCGCAGCGCCACGTCGGCCTCGCCCTTCGACAGGTCGAGGTAGCGGTCGCTCATCGCGAACTCGACGTTCACCCCCGGGTAGCGGGCGCGAAAGCGCTCCATCAACGGCGAGTTCGAGATCCGCACCGCCAGCGGCTCGGGGCAGGTCACGCGCACCACGCCGACGGCCGCGCGCTGCGACACCGCGACCTGCTCCTCGAACGCCTGCACCGCCTGCCCGACCTGCTGCGCGCGCGGCAGCAGCGCCTCGCCGAACTCGGTGAGCCGGTAGCCGGTGGGGTGGCGCCTGACCAGCGGGCGCCCGATGCGCTGCTCGAGCTCGGTGAGCCGCCGCTGCACGGTCGACTGGTTGACCTTCAGCGCGCGTGCCGCCGCCAGCGTGCTGCCGTGCTGCGCAACCGCGAGGAAATACCGGAGGTCGTTCCAGTCGAACACGGGGGGCTATGCAGTTTCGCTGCCCCATTATGCGATGTTCCCGGCTTCCGGGGTGGCCGCGGCGCGACCAGACTGTTCCCACGTCGATCGTCCGACACCCGCAAAGGAGGCACCGATCATGAGCACCGCACAAGCCCTCGACCCGACCGCGTTCAAGGCCGCGCTGCGCGAGCAGTGGGACAAGTCCGCCGCCGGCTGGAACGAGCACGCGCCGCAGATCCGTGCGTGGCTGGCCACGGCCACCGACGCGATGCTGGACATGGCCGCGATCGGGTCGCGCTCGCGCGTGCTGGACGTCGCCGCCGGCTCGGGCGACCAGACGCTCGACATCGCGCAGCGCGTCGGCCCCGACGGGTACGTGCTCGCCACCGACCTCTCGCCGGCGATCCTGGCGCTGGCGCAGCGCAATGCCGAGCGCGCCGGCCATCGCCACGTCGAGACCAAAGTCGCCGACGGCGAGCGCCTGCCGGTCGCCGACGCGAGCTTCGACGCCGCGGTGTCCCGGCTCGGCCTGATGTTCTTCCCCGATCCGCTGCAGGGACTGCGCGAGATGCACCGCGCCACGCGCCCGGGCGGCCGTGTCTGCACGATGGTGTTCTCGCGCCCCGACCGCAACCCCTGCGTCACGATCCTGATGTCGACCGCGCTGAAGCACGCGGGCCTTGCCCCGCGCGATCCGTTCCAGCCCGGCGGGTTACTCAGCCTCGGCAAGCCCGGCCTGGCGGACGAGTTGTTCCGCGCGGCCGGCTTTCGCGACGTGGCGACGACGACGCTGGACGCGCCGTTCCGCCTGCCCACCGCGCGGCACTACCTCGACTTCGTGCGCACGTCGGCCAGCCCGATCCAGCAGATCCTGGGCCGCCTCGACCGCGCCGCGGCCGACGCGGCCTGGGCCGAGATGGAGCAGCGGCTCGGCGAGTTCACGACGCCGGACGGGTGGGTCGGGCCGAACGAGTTGCTGCTGACGGTCGGACGGCGATGAGGAGGCGTTGCATGGTCGGACGGCCCGGGACATCGGCGCAGGCAAGGTGAACGTCGCCTCCGCTCAGCCTGGGGATGCCGGGAATCGTGCCTCGGACGCGAGCCGGCAGCCCTCCCCCACGAACGCCGACATCGACCGCAGCATCTCGGCGGGAGCGATGTCCCGAACCAGAAACACCAGCCGCGATTCGCCTGGCGCGACCGACGCCTCGGCCAGGTGCTCCGGGAAGTGGACCACGTGCCGGACCACGTTCACGACGACCGGCGTCTCGCCGTCGGCCACGTCGATCACGCCCTTGATCCGCAGAAGCTTCGGGCCGTGGGCATGCACCAGCAGCGATAGCCAGGTCGAGAACGCCACCCAGTCGAGGCGCCGGCTCACTGTGATCGCGAAAGCCGCGACGCCCCGTGTATGCCGGTCGCGGGCGCTGCCGCCGACGCGGGCGAGCCGTACGTAGTCGTTGTCCGATTGTCCGGGGTCTGCGTACGGCAACCACCGGCTCGCCGGCGGGCCCGTCGTGAAGCGGCTGCTCGCATGCAGCAGCGCCTCGATCGGCCGGTCCGCGCGATCGATCACCGTGGCGAGCGGATTCATCGAACCGACCAGGCCGGACACGGCGTGCGCGCGCTCCGCGCCCGCCAGGTCGGACTTGGTGACCAGAAGGAGGTCGGCGCACTGGACCTGCGCAGCGAACTCGGGCGACTCTTCGAGCTGGGATTCGGCGTGCAGCGCATCGACCGTGCTCGCCACCGCCTGCAAGCGCAGCCGGGCGGTCAGCCGCGGATGCGCCGACAGCGTCGCGATCACCGAGACCGGATCCGCCAGACCGCTGGTCTCGATGACGACTCGGTCGACCCGCCCGGCCAGCGACTGATCGTCGACCACTTCCAGCAGCGACCGCTTCAGGTCGTCCTGCACGACACAGCACAGGCAGCCGCTGCCCAGCAGCGCAACCGGCCCGTTCGTCACGGCCCGCAGCAGCCGATCGTCGATCCCGAGCGGCGCCGCCTCGTTGACGATCACCAGCGAGCGCTCGAAGCGCGGGTCGCCGAGGGCCTGCCTGAGCAGCGTCGTCTTGCCGCTGCCGAGAAACCCGGAGACGATCAGGACCGGCAGTCTGGCTTCGTTCACGACACGCCGCTTCGGTGCCCGGTCGCCGCGCGCGCCTCGAGCGCATCGAGCAGCACTGCATCGAACGGGTCGATCGGCCGCTTCGACAGCGTCCCGACGACCCGCCAGAGTTCGGGCAGCGAACCGGCCAACTCGCTCGCGCCGTGCGCGCTGGTCACGACCCAGGACGTGCCGTTCCAGTCGGCCACGCTGGCGCCGAAGGCGCGGCAGACCCGGTCGAGCGACTGCTGCTGCAGGCGCCGCGCGCGGGCTCGCGCCTCATGGCCGACGGACTTCGCGACGCCCGACGGCGCGGCGCCCGCGGCGCTCCAATGCGCCGTCTCGCCCCACAGGCCGCACATCCCGCACACCGCGTCAGCCCCCGAACGGGTGGGCGCGATCGTACTCGGAGGCGATCGCCTCGAGCGTCCCGAACTGCACTCCCGGGTGCCGCAGCATGTGGTGCAGCAGGCGCTCGAGCATCGCGAGCACCTGGGGCCGGCCCGCCACGTCCGGATGCAGGCACAGCGTGAAGACGGCCTCGTCCATTTCCCGATAGACCCAGTCGAACTGCTCTCGCCACAACTCCTCGATGTCGCGGGGGTTCATGAAGCCGTGGCTGTTCGGCGCCTTCTTGATGAACATCATCGGCGGGAGGTCGTCGAGATACCAGCTCACCGGGATCTCGATCAGCGGCGTCTCGGTGCCGCGCACCAGCGGCTTCATCCAGCTCGACGCAGGCTGCGAGTAGTCGATCGGCGTCCAGGCATCCCCGACGCGAAGGCGATGGCATTCGAAATCGCGGTGCATCATGCTGTGGTCGTAGACGATGCCGCGTTCGAGCAGCAGGTTCGGCGTCGCGGCGCTGAGCTCCCACCACGGCGCCGCATAACCGGTCGGCCGCGCCCCGGTGAGGTCGACGACCAGTTCGATGCACTTGTCGAGCACGTCGGCTTCCTGCTGTGGGCTCATCGCGAGCGGATTCTCGTGCGAGTAGCCGTGCAGGCCGATCTCGTGACCGTCGCGCACGATCTGCTCCATCTGCTCCGGAAACGTCTCGATCGAGTGCCCCGGCGCGAACCAGGTCGCCTTCAGGTCGAAGCGACGCAGCAACTCGAGCAGCCGCGGAACGCCGACCTCGCCCGCGAACATGCCCCTCGAGATGTCGTGCGGAGAATCCGCCCCGCCGAACGTGCCCAGCCACGCTGCCACTGCGTCGATGTCGATGCCGAGGCCGCAGGAGATTCGCTTCGTCACGCTGTCTGCCCTCTCTTCAGTTCGATGCTTGCCGTGCGACATTGACGGCCCCGATGCCGCTGTGGATACTCTGTCCGCCGTCCGATGCCCGGGACATGAAACGCCAGCTTCCTCCGCTCCATGCACTGAGGGCCTTCGAGGCCGCCGGCCGGCTGCTGAGCTTCTCGAAGGCCGCCCAGGAGCTCTCGGTCACGCAGGGCGCCGTCAGTCGCCAGATCAAGGTCCTCGAGGGCTTCCTCGAGGTTCCCCTGTTCCGGCGCCTGACCCGCCAGGTCGAATTGACCGAGTTCGGACGCGCATACCTGTCGATCGCGTCATCGGCCCTCGACCAGATCGCCAACGCCACCCAGTTCACGCTGCAGCACCAGCGCTCGCTGTCGATCAGCCTGCTGCCTTCGATCTCCACGCTGTGGTTGTTCCAGCGACTGAATTCGTTCACGCGCGCCTACCCCGAAATCCGGCTGCACGTCTCTGCCTCGCTCGACCCGGTGAGCTTCAAGCGCGACAACGTCGACGTGGCGATCCGGGTCGGAAAGCTGCCGGGCCACGCGTACCCGTCGCGGGGCTCGCAGATCGAGTTCGACATGGTCGACGACTGGACCGGCGTGTGCGCGACGCATCTCTGGGACGACTACCTGACCCCGGTGTGCTCGAAGCGGCTTCTGGCCCAGGGACAGCCGCTGCGCCGGCTCGAGGATCTCGACCGGTTTCCGTTGATCCACAACGCGAGCCGGCCCGACGCGTGGCCCGCGTGGCTCGAGGCGAGCGGCGCCGGCGCCCGTCGCGGCAGCTCGGTGCTGGAGGTCGGCCATTCGTTCCTCGCCGTGCTCGCCGCGCGCGATTGCCTGGGGATCGCCTGCGTCCCGACGATCGAAGTCGAGCCCGTCGACTGGCGCGACGAACTGGCGTTTCCGTTCGACTTCCGGCTGCAGAGCGCAGGCGCCTACTACCTGTTGGCGCCCCAGGAGCGCGCACATTCCCCCGAGGTCGAACTGTTCGGCAGCTGGGTGGCCGCACAGTTCTGAGGCGAAACCTGCCTGTCCGCGGGCCGCCTCCATGGCAGGCGCCGTCGGACGACTACTTGACGAAGGCGCAGGCGCCGGGCGTCATCGGCGAGAACGCCTCGGCCGCCGGAACCGTGGCCCTGACGTGGTAGTAGTCCCAGGGCGACTTCGATTCGGAAGGCTTCTTCACCTGCATCAGGTACATGTCGTGCACGTGCAGGCCGTCGGCGCGGATCCGTCCGCCCTTGGCGAACATGTCGTTCACCGGGGTCGCCTTCATCTTCGCCATCACGGCGGCAGTGTCGTCGGTGCCGCTGGCCGCCACCGCCTTCAGGTAGTGCGTGGCAGCCGAGTACATGCCCGCCTGGACCATCGTCGGCATGCGCTTCGTCTTCTCGAAGAACCGCCGCGACCAGGCGCGTGTCTCGTCGTTCAGGTTCCAGTAGAACGCCTCGGTCAGCATGATGCCTTCGGCCAGGTTCAGCCCCATGGCGTGGACATCGGTGATGAAGGTCAGCAACGATGCGACACGTTGCTTGCCGGAGTTCGTGATCTTGAACTCGCTCGCCCCCTTGATGGCGTTGATCGTGTCCGAACCCCCATTGGCCAGGGCGATCACCTTGGCCCCCGACGCCTGCGCCTGCAGGAGGAACGACGAGAAATCGGTGGTGTTCAATGGATGACGGACGGCCCCGACGACCTTTCCGCCCGCCGCTTTCACCACGTCCGAGGTCGCCTTCTCCAGGCCGTGGCCGAAGGCGAAGTCGACGGTAATGAAGTACCAGGTGTCGCCACCCTGTGCGATCAGCGCCTTCCCGGTGACGTTGGAGAGCGCGTTCGCGTCGTAGACGTACTGGACGCTGTTCGGGGTGCAGGAGTCGGTCGTGACCTTGGTCGTGCTGGAGCCGCCGATCATCACGATGCGGTTCTTGTCGCGTGTCACGGCGGTGACCGCGAGGGTCACCGCGGAGTTCGTCGTGTCGAAGATCGCGCGGACGTTCTCCTTGTCGTACCACTCGCGCGCGAGGTTCGCCCCGATGTCGGCCTTGTTCTGGTGGTCGGCCGACAGCAACTGGATCGGCCGGCCGAGCACCTTGCCGCCGAAGTCGTCGATGGCCATCTGCACTGCCACCACCGACCCGTTGCCCGAGAAGTCGGAATAGACGCCGGACATGTCCGTCAGGACCCCGAGCTTGAGGGCGCCGGCCGGCGACGCGCCCGTCTGGGCGTGCGCGGCGGGCACGGCGGCCGCAATGGCCAACAACAGACTGCCGAGAAGCGAAGTCGCGCGCATTTGATCGTGTCCCCCGGATTGTTCGATGTCGGTGCCGCGCCGATGCCTCGACTCGCCGGCGCGTGGCGTCATCAGGCCATCGCCGCGATGCATCGACAACCGATTTTTTCGGTGCCGACGCATGAGTCGCGCTCATGCGTTCGGCGGTGCCTCGCGCGATCGGCAGGCCAGCGCCCGCTCACGCGAGTTCGACGCCGACCCGGCCCGCCGCCCTGCGGATGTGGGTCCGCATCGCCCGCCGCGCCGCCTTCGGCGGTATGACCGGCTGCGCTGGGGGATAATGTGCGGATGCGCCTGCGTCATGTCGAAATTCTCTACGCGATCAAGAAGACCGGCTCGATCAGTGCCGCTGCCGAGGCGCTCTCGATCACCCAGCCGGCTGCGAGCAAGGTTCTCAAGCATGCTGAGCAGCGGCTCGGCTTCCCGCTGTTTCGCCGCAGCCGGGGGCGCGTGTATCCGACCGACGAAGCCGAACTGCTGTTGGTCGAAGTTGAAAAGGTGTTCGCCGCACTCGAACGAACCCGCGACACCGCGCGCATCCTGCGCCAGCGGCTCGACACGCGCCTGACGGTGGCCAGCCTACCGAGCCTGGGCTTCAGCGTCGTGCCGCGGGCCGTGCACTCCTTCAGGAGGCAGTATCCCGGAACAATGATCGAGATCGGTGCGCGCCACTCGTCGGAGATCATCAGCTGCCTGCTCGCCCGCGAGTTCGACCTCGGCATCGGCTTCGGACCGGAGGCAGGCGAGTGCGCTCCGATCGGGATCGAGGCGACCCTGCTCGCCGTCGGCCGGATGATGTACATCGACCACCCCTCGAGCGGCGCGGCTGCCACTGGTGGAACCGTTCGCCTGCGCGACATCGATGAGCGACGCCTCATCGGACTGAATACGGGACACCATCTCGGCACCAGCCTCAGTCGTGCGCTCACGGAACACGGGCTCACCGGGGTTCCCGGCATCCAGGTCCAGACCTACTACTTCGCACTCGGTCTGGTTGCGGCGGGCACCGGATGCGCGGTGGTCGACGAATTCACTGCGGGCGCTGGCTCGTTCGACCTCGTCGTCCGGCCGATCGAGCCAATGATCCGCTTCGGCGTGTACGCGTACACCCGCGGGCCGCGCCCACCGGACGGCCGGATGCTCGAATTCCTCGAATGCCTGCGTACGACCTGCCTGGACAACCGAATCGCCGATGACCGCCTCGCCGCCCGGCGCCCGACACGATAGGAGGGCAGGGGCGGCATCCTGGCGAGCCGTCAGGGCCGGCTGACCGCCACGACTGCCGAGACGAATCGCTCGACCTGATCTTCCGTCAGGCCCGCGATGTTGATTCGACCGTCTTCGACCATGTAGATCGCGTGCTCGCGGCGCAGGCGCTCGACCTGTTCCGGCGTCGTCCCGATCAGCGAGAACATACCCCGGTGCCTGAGCAGGAACTCGTACCGATCCGAGTTCGAGCGCTCGGCGAAGGCCCCCGCGAGCCGGGTGCGCAGGGCCACGATGCGACTGCGCATCGATTCGAGCTCCTCGCGCCACTGGGCCGCGAGCGCGGGATCCTGCAGGATTATCCGCACCAGCGATCCACCATGGTCGGGCGGCATCGAGTAGGCGATTCGCGCGCAGGTGAGAAGCTGGCCATGGGTGACCTCCGCGCGCACAGGGCTGTCGGCCAGAACGAACGCACAACCGGTTCGCTCGCGATAGATGCTGAAGTTCTTGCAACTCGAGACGGCGACCAGCATCTCGGGGAGCCGGCGCGCGAACAGCCGCACCGCCTGGGCATCTTCATCCAGGCCATCGCCGAAGCCCTGGTACGCCAGGTCGATGAACGGAACGAGTCCACGCGCGAGCACGAGCTCACAGACCCGCTCCCACTCGGCTGCGACGAGACTCGCCCCGGTCGGATTGTGGCAGCAGCCGTGCAGCAGCACGACGTCGCCGGGCTCGGCCACGCGCAGCCCCGCGATCATCGCGTCGATATGCACGCCGCTGCTGTCCCGGTCGAAATAGGGATAACTGCGCGTCGCCAGCCCCGCGTCCGCGAAGATCGCATGGTGGTTCACCCAGGTAGGGTCAGGCAGCCAGACCGAAGCTCGGGGGCGCGCGCGTGCGACGAGCCCGGCGAGGACTCTCAACGCGCCCGCACCGCCCGGCGTCTGCGCCGATGCGAGCCGGTCCGCCGGCAGCGCATCGCCAAAGACAAGTCCCGCGATCCCGGCGCAGTAGGCCGGGTCACCGCCCGGGCCGAGATAGGCCTTCGTCTCCTCTGTCTCGTAGAGGCGCCTCTCGGCTTCGCGCACTGCGCGCATCACCGGTGTGCGCCCAGCACTGTCTCGGTAGACGCCAACGCCCAGGTCGATCTTGTGGGGTCGCGGGTCGTCACGGAACAGGCCGATCAACGAGAGGATCTTGTCGGGGGGAGATGGCTGGAGTGCTTCGAACATGTCGCGAGGTTCCCGATTCAGGTTGTTGGGCGGTCGAACAGCTTGCCGGGATTGAGCGTGCCGGCGGGATCGAAGGCATGCTTGATCGCACGCATGATCCGGATCTCGGTCGGGGAGAGCATCCTTGCCAGCGCGTCGCGCTTGACCTGCCCGATGCCATGCTCGGCGCTTACCGTTCCGTCCAGGGCCAGCGCGATGTCCTCGACCGTGCGAGACAGGTCACGCGAGCGGCCGCGGAACTCCGGATCGGGCATGCCCGGCGGAGGCAGGACGTTGAGATGAATATTGCCGTCGCCGACGTGACCGAACGCAATCGGCACGCAGCCCGGAATGAGCCGTTCGAGTTCAGACTCGACCCGCCGGATGAACTCCGGAGCACTCGCGACCGGAACTGCGGTATCCGTCTTCACGATATGGAACGCCGCCTCGCCCATCGCGACTGCGATGCCCTCGCGAAGCGCCCACATGGAACGCCGCTGCGCGATCGATGTCGCCACGCTGCCGTCCAGCAAAAGGCCGCCTTCCATCGATCGCCCCAGAAGCGATTCGAAGGCGGCGTCGAGGTCCATGAAG
This sequence comes from uncultured Burkholderiales bacterium, assembly GCA_937872345.1. Classification (GTDB taxonomy): domain Bacteria; phylum Pseudomonadota; class Gammaproteobacteria; order Burkholderiales; family Burkholderiaceae_E; genus Zeimonas. The sequence continues at coordinate 9,580 of CALMSQ010000216.1, forward strand.
CGGCTCGTGCTCTCGGCCTCCAGCAGTACGAGCCACGGGACAGGCTGCGCGAAGGGCTCGCGCCTTCGAGCCGTATGCGAAAAGTGGAACTCGAGCGCGGGGCGCGACATCAGCTCGAACGCGGAAACTGCTTCTCCGAGCGTCTCCCTCGCCAACCGGAACAGATCGAGCGCCCTTTGTGGCGACTCGACGCCGAGCACGGCCGTCGCGGACGCGACCGGCATTGGGCGCAGCCCCAGCGCCACGGCGGTGACGACCGCCAGCGTCCCCTCGGAGCCTACGATCAGCGAGCACAGATCGTAGCCGGCGTTCGACTTGCGTAGCACGGACGGCGGCCCCAGGATGCTGCCGTCGGCGAGCACCGCCTCGATGCCCAGTACCTGCTGGCGTGCCATCCCATAGCGCACGACGTTATTGCCGCCGGCATTCGTGGCCACGTTTCCGCCGATCGAGCTCGACCCCGCTCCGCCATGGTCCAGGCCCAGCAGGCGGTTCGCGGCCAGCGCTGCACGCTGGAGTTCGTACAGCGTGCAACCCGCGTCGGCAACCATCACGTCGCTCACCGTGTCGATCGAACGGATGCTGCGCATGCGTTCGAGCGACAGCACCACGACGTCCTGCCCCCTCAGCGGCAGGGCGCCGCCTGCGAAGCCGGTCCCCCCTCCGCGCGGAACCAGCGCCACGCCCGCCGCCCGACAGGCAGTCACGACATGCGACACCTGCCTCGTGTCGGCCGGTCGCGCCACGCAGACGAGCCCTCCGTCGACGCGGTGGACGCTGTCGTGGCGGTACGCGGTCAGGTCCGCGGGTTCGACGAGGATCCCCGAGTCGCCCAGGATCTCGCGCAGCTTCCCGACGATCACGGCGGCCGCCCCGCGAAACTACTGAAGCGCGCCGATGTTGCGCTCGGCGACTTCGAGCGCGATGCCCTCGGTCGCAATCCGTATCGCAGGTCCGGTCTGGCCAGGCATGTACGAATCCTCCGAACGGAACGGAATCGCCTCGCGCAACGCGCGGTAGACCGCGCCGGTGCCTGTCCCCAGCGCGAACTGGCCAAGCTGCGATTCAGTGACGTAGATCGCACGTGCAGCGAGCATCAACTCGATCCCGACGATCTTCGGAACGTTGTCGATGACCTGTCGCGCCTTGCGGCACGCCCAGGCAGCCATGCTCACGTGGTCCTCCTGGTTGCTCTTGGTCGGGATCGTGTCGACGCTGGCCGGGAAGCACAATCCCTTGTTCTCGGAAGCGATCGCGGCCGCCGAACAGGAGATCACCGCGTAGCCGCTGTTCAGCCCCGGGGGGCTGCCGGCGAGATTGGGTGGAAGCCCGTAACTCAGCGTGCTGTCGCACAACGCGAAGAGCCTGCGCTCGGAGATGTTGCCGATCTCGGTCAGCGACATCGTCACGATGTCCATCGCGAAGGCGATCGGTTCGCAGTGGAAATTGCCGCCCGAGAGGAACTCGAGCTTGCCGTCCGCACCCCAGAAGACGAGCGGATTGTCGGTGGCGGCATTCAACTCATTGGTGATCAGCGCTCGCGCAAAAGTGAGATTGTCGCGGCAGGAGCCGTGAACCTGCGGGAGGCAGCGGAACGAGTACTGGTCCTGCACGCGCGGGGCGTAGGTGGAGTGAACCACGTCATCGACGAGGTGCACCTTTCGCGCGGATTCGGTCGTGCGCTCGCTGTTGGCGACGAGCCTGCGGATGTTGGCCGCCACGTCGATCTGGCCGGACTGGCGACGCGCGAGATGAATGCGCGGATCGAACGCGGCCAGTTCGCCACGGATCGCCTCCAGGCTAAGCGCACCCGCGACGTCGGCCTGCGTGGCCTGTCGTTCTGCGTCGTGGAGGTTGAGCGCGGCCATCGCGGCGCACAGGCTGTTGCCGTTGATGAGCGCCAGGCAGTCCTTGGCCGCGAGGGCGAAAGTCGTCGGAGCGATTCCGGCCTTCGCCAACGCCTGCTGTGCCGGCATGCGCTCGCCCTCGAACCAGGCTTCCGCGGCCTCGTGGCCGACCAGCACCGATACGACGTGAGCCAGCGGCGCCAGGTCTCCGCTTGCGCCCACCGAGCCCTGGACTGGAACTACCGGGTGCACTCCGCGGTTGAGCATTTCCACCAGCCTGTCGATCACTTCGATCCGCAGCCCCGACACTCCTTGGCAGAACGCATTGATCCGGATCGCCAGCATCGCGCGTACGACGTCCTGCGGGGCCGGTTCGCCGATGCCTGCGCAGTGTGAGAGGACGATGTTGAGCTGGAAGCGGTCGTTGTCGGCTTGCGCGATCGTGAAGTCCTTGAGCTTGCCCACGCCTGTGTTGAAGCCATAGACCGGGGCTGCACCGTCCTTCAGCCACTCGCGCTCGATGTAGTCTCGCACGCGCACGATCTCGGCGCGGCACTTCGCATCGACTTCGACGCTCGCGCCGTGCCTTGCGATCTGTACCACGTCTTCGATCGTGAGGCTCGCACCATCCAGACGGACGTTTCGGGTCATGCTTTCCTCTCTCTTCGGTTGGGTTGTCCTTCGGCCCGCTGCGGCGCCGGGGCGCCGGCCCCGCCACACACTCCCGCGAGCATGCGAATCCGTGCATCCGACGAACCGAACAGCGAGTCGACCACGGCGAGGCGCTTGAAGCGGCGGCCCACTTCGAGTTCGTCGGTCATACCCATGCCGCCGTGCAGCTGCACGGCACCGTGGGCGATATTCCGGGCTGACCTGCCGACCGTGATCTTTGCCATCGACAGCAGGCGGCCGGCCTCGGGCAGGCCCTCGGCGAGCGCCATGCAGGCCGCCATGACGATCGACCGGGCCTGCTCGAGCGCAACCAGCATGTCGACCTGACGGTGCTGCAGAACCTGGAACTGCCCGATCGGACGGCCGAACTGCTGTCGCACCTTCAGGTACTCCAGCGTCTGGTCGTGCAAGGCCTGCATCGTGCCCACGGCCTCGGCACACAGCGCGGCGAGCGCCACATTCGTGAGATCGGCGAGGATCTCGTCGCCCTGGTTCGCGGCCCCAACCCGGGCGGCTTCGTCGACGCGAACGTCAGTGAATCGGAGGTGGCTGGCATGGCCGCCATCCAGTCGCTCGAACGGCCGCGCCTCGAACCCGGGCGCGGCGCTGTCGACCAGAAAGAAGCCGATCGCGTCTGCCTCGGCACCGGCGACGCGTGCCGCAACCAGCACCTTCCCGGCCGATGCGGCGTCGAGCACGCAAGGCTTGTCGCCGTTCAGCACGTAGCCGCCGGCGCAAGGCACTGCACGAGTCGAAATCGCGGCCTGCATGCAGCCCGCCGGGTCCTCGTACAGTGCCACGGCGAAGCGAAGATCGCCTTGCACGGCGCGCGGCAGCAGGCCACGTCGCTGCTCGTCCGATCCGAAGCGCACGATCGCCCGCGTGCCGATCACCGCGGTCGACAGGAATGGTCCGACCGAACCGGCTCGTCCGAAGGCCTCCATAAGAACCAGGATTTCGAGCGGCCCGCCCCCGAAGCCCCCGAGATCCTCGGGCAGGCACAGCGCGAGCCAGCCCAGTCCGGCGAACCCGCTCCATTCGTCCGTCGCCGGCGCCTGTTCTTCCGCCCGCCGCGCGCGACCGTCACTTCCGGCCCGCGCCGCGAACCAGGCAGTCGCGCTGTCCTGCAGCATCCGCTGCTCTTCGTTCAGGGCGAAATCCATGCTCTGCGTCCTACAGGCCAAGAACCTGTCGCGCCAGGATGTTGCGCTGGATCTCGTTCGACCCGCCCCAGATGCTCACCTTGCGCAGGTTGAAGTAGAGTGGGCCGGCGGCGGCCCCGAACTCCGGCGCCAACGCCTCGCTCTCGGTAGCACGCCCAGCGAGCGTCTCGAGGTCGAACGGAATTGCATGCGTACCGAAGCACCGGCAAGCAAGCTCGCTGATCGCCTGCTCGATCTCCGTGCCGCGGATCTTGAGGATTGAGACGAGCGCACCCGGAGTGCCGCCCTGCTCGAGCGCGCTCAGGTAGCGCAGCTCGGTGTGCTCGAGCGCCGCGATCTGGGTCTCGAGGTCGGCGAAGCTCAGCGCGATGTCGGGCAGGTTGGCCACGTGCCCTCCCATGCCGTCGTCGATACGCGCCGCGAGACCCTTGATTCTGCGCAGCAAGCGCTTCGAACGCGGCAGACCCGAGATGACGAACCGTTCGTGCTCGAGAAGGAACTTGCCGTACGACCACCCCGCGCCTGCGCGCCCGACGAGTTGGTCGGCCGGCACGCGGACATTGTCGAAGAACACCTCGTTGACCTCGCAGTCGCCGTCGAAGGTCCGGATCGGGCGCACCGTGACACCCGGCGAGCGCATGTCGATGAGCAGGAACGAAATGCCCAGTTGCGGCCGCTCCTCACGGCTCGTGCGTACGAGCGCAAACATCCAGTCCGCCCACTGCGCCCAGGTTGTCCAGGTCTTCTGGCCGTTGACGACGTAGTGGTCTCCTTGCAGGACTGCCTCGGTCTTCAGTGAGGCGAGGTCGGAACCCGCTCCCGGCTCGGAATACCCTTGGCACCACCAGTCCCGGTTGGCCAGGATCCGTGGGAGGAAGCGTTGCTGCTGCGAAGCGCTTCCATAGGTGTAGATCACCGGGCCGACCATGTTCACGCCGAACTGCACCAACGGGGGGCACGGTTGCGCTCCGTATTCCTGCTGAAACAGGTAGCGTTGCGCAGGCGACCACCCTGGGCCGCCCCACTGCCTGGGCCAGTTGGCGGCGTACCACCCGCGAGCCGCGAGGATGTCCTGCCAGCGGACGTAGTCGTTGCGTTCCAGGTACTGGCCGAGTTCGACCTTGCGGCGAATGTCGGGTGGCAGGTTGCTGCTGATGAAATCCTGTACCTCAGCGCGGAATCGGGTCTCTTCAACCGTGAACCCCAGTCGCATGTGGACATCCCCAAAGACCTTTGGACGAGCGGGTCGTGATGCGCGGACCCGAAGGATTCGTCGCCTGCTTGTCAGGCGACGCCCTCGGCATGCAGGCGCGCAAGCGCGGTCGCATCCAGGCCAAGCAGTTCGGCAAGCACCGTGTCCGTATGCTCGCCCAGCCCAGGCGCGGACGCGGCGAGGTTCGACGCGGTCGACGAGAACCTCACCGGCTGGGGAGCCAACCAGCAGTCCCCGAACACGGGGTGCCGTGTAGGTACCAGCAACTCGCGGCTGCGAACCTGGCTGCTCGAGGCCGCAGCCCCGATGCCCTGGATGGGAGCGCAGGGCACCCCAGCCGCTTCGAATGCGGCGACGACCTGCGCAAGATCGATCGCGCGACTCCAGCCTTCTATGCGCTCACGCAGGGCGGCGTCGTGGCACGACCGCGCGCTGTCGGTCGCGAAGCGGGAATCGGTGACCAAGTCCGGCTGGCCGACGACACCCGCCACCGCACCGAAAAGCTTGTCGTTCGCCGCGGCCAGCACGTAGTGCCCGTCGCGCGCCGCGTAGACCCCGAACGGCGAACTGAGCGGGTGGCGGTTGCCGACGCGCTTCGGCTCCATCCCCGCGTAGAGGTACTGTGTCAGCGCGGTCGGCTGCATCGCGAACAGTGAATCGAACATCGCCACATCGACTTGGCGGCCACGGCCCGTGCGTTCCCGCGCATAGAGCGCCGACACGATGCCCCAGGCCGCGAACATCCCGGCGCAGATGTCACCCACTGACTCGCCCACCATGGTCGGCGGCCCCTGCGGATCGCCGGTGATGCTCATGAGACCGCTCAAGGCCTGCGCGACGACGTCGTAAGCGGGGTTTGCCGCGAGGGGTCCACGCTGCCCGAACCCCGAGACGCTGCAGTAGACCAGGCGCTCGTTTCCGGCCGACAGCTGCTCGTAGCCGATACCGAGCTTGTCCGCGACCCCCGGACGGAAGTTCTCGACGACGACGTCGGCGCGCGCCGCGAGTTGCCCCGCGATGCGCCGGCCTTCTGGACCACCGAGGTCCAGGCAGATGCCCTGCTTGTTGCGGTTGATCATCGCGAAGCTGGCGCTTTCGCCATCGATGATCACGCCCATGCGGCGCTGGTCGTCACCCTGCGGCGGCTCGACCTTGATCACACGGGCGCCGAGATCGCCCAACATGGCGGTGCAGTAGGGGCCGGCGAGGACTCTCGAAAAGTCCAGCACCAGCAGCCCGTCGAGCAGCGGTCGTTCCGTCGCGTCCATCACTTGAGCCCCGGCAACCACAGACACAGCATGGGGACGAACAGCACCAGCAGCACGCGCAGGATGTCCATTGCACAAAAACCCAGCACGCCCCGGTACGTCTCCTTCATCGGGACGTCCTTCGCGAGCGAGTTGATCAGGAACAGGTTCAGACCGAAAGGCGGCGAGATCATCCCGATTTCGACGCTCATCAGCACCAGGATGCCGAACCAGACGAGGGTGGCGTCCTTGGACATCCCAAGGTCTAGAGAGAGCATCAGCGGGATGAACACCGGCAGCGTAAGGAGCACCATGGCGAGCGACTCCATGAAACAGCCGAGGATCATGTACACGACCACCACGCACAGGACGATCAGGTACGGCGATGCATTGATTCCGGCAACCATCCGTGCAAGCTCGGTGGGCATCTGGGACGACGCCAGCGCAGCCGAAAACAGTTCGGCCGCGAGCATGATCAGGAACATCATTGCGGTGGTTATCCCGGCGCTGCGAACCGAATCGGCGAATCCCGTCCAGCGCATGCCGCCCTGCACGACTGCGAATCCCAACATCAGGAACGCGCCGACCGCGGCGCCCTCCGAGGGCGAGAAGAAACCGGCATAGATGCCGGTAACGATCAATGCGAATACGACGACTATCGGCCAGGCGCCGCGCGTGGCCGCGAGCCGCTCGGACCAACCAGCGCGCGGTACCGAGGGGCTCGCACCGGGCACGAGCCGCGTATAGAGGTTAACCACGAGCATGTACTGGATGGTCGCGATCAGGCCCGGAATGACAGCAGCGACGAAAAGCGCGCCGACCGACTGCTCGGTGTAGACCGCGTAGATCACGAGGATGATCGACGGTGGAATCAGGATTCCGAGCGTACCGCCGGCAGCCAGGGTACCGGTCGCCAGCGCGGATGAATATCCCGCCCTGCGCATCTCTGGAAGCGCCACCTTCGACATCGTGGCCGCGGTTGCGAGCGACGAGCCGCATATCGCGCCGAACGCCGCGCAGCCTCCGATCGTCGCGACTGCAAGCCCGCCACGCCAGTGTCCGAACCACGCCAGCCCGGCCCGGAACAGGCGTGAATTCATCTTGCCATGCGTCGCGAACTCGCCCATCAGCAGGAACAGCGGCAGCACCGCCATCGAGTTGTTCGCGAATTTCGAGTACGTCATGGTCTTGATCGCGCTCAGCAGCGGCATCCACCCATTGATCGCCGCATAGCCGAGACCGCCGACCAGCAGCATCGCTCCGGAGACGGTCATGCGCAGCGCGATCGCCACCAGGGCACCGGCGAACATCAGCAATCCGATATCGAATCGGTCCAATTGTGGCTCCGCCGAAATGAGTCTCGGGCCGTATCAGCCGAAGGTATGGGGGTCGGTCGGCGTGCCGGCCGAGTCGGTTCGCGCGTGCACGGCCGCCTCCCAGGCGACGAACAGGATCACTAGGACCCAAAGAATCGACGTGACGCTGCCCAGTGCGTAGACCACCCATTCGGGCAGGTCGAGGAACATGCTGCGCTGGTCGCGGGTGTACGCTGAAATCCCGCCGACGATCAGGCGCCAGGCAATCACGGTCGCCACGATCGCGAACAGAAGATTCATCACCGCGTCGAGCGCGTGGTTCACCCTGGCAGGCAGCGGACGCGTGAAGAAATCGACCATCACGTTTCCACCGTGGAGGTGGCAATAGGGGAGGAAGCAGAAGACCAAGACGCCGGTAAGCTGGTCGACGACCTCGCTGTCGCCCAGGATCGGCTTGCCGAACTGCGCGCCGATCACCGACGTCATGATCACCATCATCACCCCGATGAGCGCCGCACCGCCGAGCATCGCGACGCCGCCGCAGAGCCGGTCGAGTCGGCGACGTACCGTGGCAGTCGGGTCCGCGCGGCCGGTGAGTGCCATTGGCGCTTCGCTCACGTCCCCCCCCCCCCGGCGCTGGGTTACTTGCGGCCGTATCTCGCCGTCACGACCAGGAGGTCGTCGAACATCTTTTGTCCGGGCAGGCCGCGCTTCTCGGCGTCGGCGACCCACTGTTTGTAGACCGGTGCCATCGCTGCACGCCACCTCGCCACCTCCTCGGGCGACAGCGAATAGATCGTGTTCCCGGCGTCTGCGATCGCCTTCTTTGCGGGAATCGTCAACTCGTCGATCTTCTTCGCGACGGAGACCGAATACGCGATGCCGATGTTGTCATCGATGACTTTCTTCAGGTCGGCCGGTAGCTTGTCGTACGAGGCCTGGCTCATCAGCGTCATGATCGGGTTCTGATAGAGCGGCGTATCCATGCTGAACTTCGTGACTTCCTGCAGCTTGTACGGCGCCATGATCGCCCAGTTGATCGTCATTCCGTCGAGCTGACCCCTCTGCAGGGATTCATAGACCTCCGGCAACGCCACCCCGACCGGGGTTCCCCCGAGGGTCTTGATGGCTTCGCCCACGTAGCGACCTGGAACGCGAATGCGCATCCCGGACAGGTCGGCCATGGAACGGACCGCTTTCGTCCTCGTATGCAGCACGGCGGCGTCGGTCGTGTGCATATGAATGATCTTCAGGCCTTTGAACTCATTGTTCATCAGCCACTTCTGGGTCCATTCGAGCACCGCAGGCGTTTGGCCCGCCGAAGTGCCGACGTTGACGAAGGGCAACTCGGTCGCCTGCAGGAGTGGGAAGCGGTTCGGCGTCGCACCGGGGATCGTGATCACGATATCGACGACCCCGTCCTCGACCTGCTGGATCAGGTCGCTCACTTTTCCGCCCAGTTGCATGCTCGGGTAGAACTCGAGCTTGAGTCGGCCGCCAGAGTCCTTCGCGATCTTGTCGATCAGCGGGAGCATGTGGTGCACGGCTTCGGGCGCCTGGGGGCCCGAGAAGGAATGCACCTTGAGGATGATCGGTTGCTGCGCCAGAGTGCTTGTGGACACCGTCATGGTGAACGCGGCGGCGAGCACACATTTCCCGAGAAGTTTCCAGTTCATGAAAGTTGTCTCCCTCACAGCGAAAAATAGTTAAGCTTCTTGCGCTTGCTTTCGTCGATTGCCTCTTCGTACCCCGCGTCGGCGTAGCGCATGACACCGAGAGAAGTATCGTTGTCCAGCGTAAGCTTCAGTCGCTGCGCGGCCTGGGGCGTGCCGTCGGCGACCAGCGTCACGCCTGCGCTCGTCATGTAGCCGCTGTACCCGCCGCCGCCCGAGTGAATCGCCACGAGATCGGCTTGCGAGGAGCATGTGATCATCGCGTTGAGCAGGGGCCAGTCGGCGATCGCATCGGAGCCGTCGCGCATGTTCTCGGTCATGATGTTCGGGTGCGCCATCGCCCCGGCGTCCAGATGGTCTCGGGTGAACGCTACCGGGCCAGACAGTACGCCCTCGGCAACCATGCGGTTCACCGCCAGCGCGAGTTCGGTGCGATCGCCATGCCCCATCCACGCGATGCGCGCGGGAAGACCCTCGAAGCTGATGTGTTCGCGTGCCAGCCGGATCCAGTTGGCGATGACCCGGTTGTCGGGAAAGCGGCCAAGCAGAAAATCGTCGATCGCGGCGATGTCAGCCGGATCGTTCGACAGGGCGATCCAGCGAAAGGGACCGATGGCGCGGCAGAACATCGGCCGCAGGAATGCCTCGGTGAATATCGGGATGTCGAACGCTTTGGCGACGCCGCCGTTCTTCGCTTGCGTTCGAATCAGGTTTCCGTTGTCGAAAACCACCGAACCGGCCTTCTGGAAGTCGAGCATCGCGCGGACGTGGACGACGATCGATGCGGTGCTCTGCGCCATCAGGCCTGTCGGGTCGCTCGTGCGCATGGCGCGCACCTGGTCGAGCGAGTACCCCCGCGGAATGTAGCCGTAGAGCAGGTCGTGCGCGGACGTCTGGTCTGTGACCACGTCGGGCACGATGCCACGGGAGACGAGCTCAGGATAGACGTCGGCGGCGTTCGCGCAAAGGCCGACCGAGAGCGGACGGCGAGCCGCCTGGGCCTCGCGAAGCATCGCGAGCGCGGTGTCAAGATCGGGGGCGGACACGTCCAGGTAGCGGCTCTCGAGACGGCGCGCGATTCGCGCCGGATCAACCTCGACGCACAGGATTGCCGCGCCCGCCATGCGTGCCGCTAGCGGCTGCGCACCGCCCATTCCACCAAGCCCCGCGGTCAGCAGGAACCGCCCCGCGAGATTGCCTCCAAAATGACGCTCCGCGATGCATGCGAAGATTTCGTAAGTACCCTGTATCACGCCTTGTGATCCGATGTACTGCCAGTCCCCCGCAGTCAATCCTCCCCAGCAGATCAGGCCCTTGCGCTCGAGTTCATAGAAGTTCTCGGCCTTTGCCCACTGGCCGACCAGGTTGCAGTTGGCCATCACCACGATCGGGGCGGCCGCGTGCGTGCGCAGCAGCCCGATCGGCTTTCCTGATTGCACGACCAACGTCTCGCTCTCATCCATCGTCTTGAGTGCCTCGACGATGCGGTCATGCGACGCCCAGTTGCGTGCAGCCTTGCCCAGCGCCGCGTACACGACCAGGTTAGACGGGTCTTCGCCAACAGCCAGTACGTTCTCGAGCAGCCGCAGCAGCCCTTCCTGACGCCAGCCCCTGCAGCGAAGGTTCCGTCCGCCCGTGACTGCGAAGGCACGTCTAGTCATGCTCGCTCCCCCTGGCGGGCCATCGCGTAGGTAGAGACGTCGATGCCGAGCGCCCGCTCGACTGGCGGGTACACGCTCGGATCCGTCACACTCGAGGACAGCGGCAACCGGTCCTTCGCGATGCGTAGCACCCGAAGCCGCATTCCTTCGCGAATGTCACCCGAACTCACAGGTGTGCCAGCGTCGTCCAGCGTCGCGATCACATCCGGATAGGTAGCGAGCCGCTCGCCGTCGGCGCCGACGACCGCCATGAACTCATTCATGACGTGCAGCACCATCGCCGCCGCGCCGGCTCCGATCGTAATCGTGCCGATGTCGAAGGCTTCCGGCGTGTAGACGACCGACTTGGCCGCAACGACCCCCTCGCCCAGGATCGTGCCTCCGGTCCTGGCACAAATCGCATCGACGACCGCGCTTCCGCCGCGCGGCTCGGCCGCAAGGATTGCCTCGCCGAGATCGAGCGCCATCGAGATCCCACCGAGCGCCGCGTGTTTGCGCACGTAGGACGCGCGCACCGGGTTGCGGCAAGACGCAATGAAGCCACCGGCCATGTCGGCCGCCTTGCGCAGGATCGGCGAGATCTTCCCGGTGGCCCCACGCACGCACAACTCGATGTAGGAATTCGCGGCGCGCTTGCCCCCGACTGCCGTCTGTATCATCGGCTCCGGGCTGTTGGCGAGGCCGATCGAGCCCATGTCCCCAGTGGGGTGGGCACGAATGTCGCCGACCGCGTCGATCACCTTCAGGCCCAGGATCGCCGATGGCAGCCAACCGTTCATCGTGCTCGACTTGCCGTTCTGGCCGATGATCAGACCGAATATGGGCTCGCCCAGCTCCTGCTGCAGTAGCTCGACGGACTTGACGTAATCGACGCCAAGCATCTGCCAGTCGGTGGTGCCCCCGGGCGCACCGATCGCGGCCGCAGTTGCGATCCATGCGTCGTCCGGAACCTCGTCGATGCCGACGATGCAGGGTTCGCCCGCGTTCACGGCGGCTGTGCCGAGCATGCGGCCGTGATCGGCCCATCCTCCCCCTCCGGCGGCGAACACGGCGCCGCCCCGGATGGCTGCTTCGACATCCCGTGCAGTCAGAATGCGTCCCACGTTCCGTTGTCCTTTCAACTGATGTTGCGTTGGCCGTCCCTGACGGACGAGACGATCGCGGCGACCTGCTCGAACGCGGATCGCGGCGGAAGTGCGCGGGTCCAGTCGTCGCGGTCCTGTGTCCGTCGAGTCGCGTCGTAGCCATACTTCGCGATCGTTCCGCCGAGCTTCATCGGCTCGGAGCGGTCGGTTCGCATGCCCGGTACGATCACGATGTCGCGTTCTGCACGCATGCGGGTCGCGATCGCCCAGTGCACCGCGAATTCATCCCATGGATCGATGTCGTCGTCGACAACCGTCACCTGCTTGATCAGGTTGACTGCGCTCAGCGTCGCGAGGATTGCCTTGCCCGCGTCGCCCGGTCGGTGCTCGTCCGTCAGGGCTACGACAGCCGACAGGCGACCGCATCCGCTGTTGGAAACGGCGACGTTTCCGGTGGCTGGGATGATCGCCTTCAGATAGGACTGCAGGCCCGCAGCGATCGAGACCCCGCCGAGCAGGATGTGCTCCTGGTGGAATCCGGGCTCGACCACCTGAAGCATCGCATCGCGGCGACGGGTGATCGCACGCACGGTCACGACATAGCCCGCGCCGTAGCGTTCGTACATCCCGTGGTACTCGCTGACCGGCCCCTCCTCGATCGTCTCCGTGGCGTCGATCTCGCCCTCGACGACGATCTCGGCGGCCGCTGGCACGATCAGCCGGCTTGTTCGGCACCGCACCGACGCGACGGGTTCGCCGAGCAGCGCGCCGGCCACCCCCATCTCGTCGTCACCAAGCTTCAGGTAGAGAGCGGCGGCGAGCAGCACGGCCGGATGATTACCGAGAGTGATCGCGATCTGCAGGCGTTCGCCGCGCGCTCCGGCGGCCCGTGCCATGACGGCCAGGTGGTGATTCGGCGCAATGCCGATGAGGGCGCGGTCGCCGCCGAGCGGCTTGACGCGGGCATACGAGAGATTGCGATGACCGGTTGCGGTGTCCTGCGCGACGATGCAACCTGCGGTGATGTAGGGACCGGTCTCGTGCTCGAAGAAGCGCGGGATGGGAAGCAGCCCGAGATCAGGCTGCATCTCCAGATCCTGCGCCGGCCCTTGCGCGACGATCGCCGGCGGGATCGGCGTCGCGATCGCCTGCGCGACTCTGGCGGTGAGCTGAGCGCGGCTGACGCCGAGTCCGAACGCGATCCGGTCGACGGTGCTCAGCAGGTTGCCTACGACCGGAATCCCAGTTGCACCGGTCCCAGTGAAAACCAGTGCCGGTCCCGGGTCGAGAGCCGAGAGACAGGCCGAGATCTCGAACCCGGCGGGGTCGATCGCCCGGTGGATTGTCGCCACCTCACCACGCCCCCGCAGTGCGGCAAGAAACGATCGGAACGAATTGCGCTCCGCGGGTCCGGCGACATTCGTCGATCCGAAGCTCATCGGTCACCCGCTGCGCCTGTGCGCAAGGCAGCACGATCGATCCTGAGAACGGCCTCGAACATCACCTCCGTCCCGGTGGCCAGCTGCGCTGGCTCGCTCCATTCCTGAGGACAGTGGCTGCGCCCGCCGAGGCACGGCACGAAGATCATCGCGCTCGGTGCCACGCGCGACACGAACGCCGCATCGTGGCCCGCGCCGGACGCCATCGACATCACCGAACACCCCACCGTCGCGGCGCTCTCCAGCAAGACCTGCTGGAGCCCCGGATCACAGTCGGCCGGATCGTTATCGGACAGGACCTGGAAGCCCGCAAGCTCGGTCGAGCTCTCAGCCGCGATTTCGACCGCTCTCTTTCGCAAGCCGTCGACGAATCGCTTCATCAGAGGCGCGTTCTCGCAGCGCGCGTCGATCACCAGACGGGCCTCTCCCGGGACCACGTTCGCCGCGTTCGGCCGCACGTCGACCACGCCCGCGGTCGCCACGAAATAACCCTCGCCGCGCGCGTCCAGAGCGCGTGCCAGTTCCCGGACTGCCAGGACGAACTCGGCCGCGGCAACCGCCGCATCCCGGCGACCGTGCATCGGCGCCGTGCCAGCGTGCGCCGCTTCTCCGACGAAGCGGATCTCGAGGCGGGTAATACCCACGATCGCAGTGACGATCCCCACGTCGAGGCCCCGCGCCTCCAGGATCGGCCCCTGCTCGATGTGCAACTCCATGAACGCGCGGATATCGCGCCGGCGTGCGGAATCGATGCGACCGGGTGCTCCGCCGACCCGCTCGATGGCTGTGCGCAGTGTCTCGCCGCCCGGCCCCGCCTGCCCGAGCTGACCTTCCTCGAGCGCACCGGCCATCGCGCGGCTGCCGATGCACGACAGTCCGAACTCGCTGGGCTCTTCGGCCAGGAAGTCGACCACCTCGAGCGCGTGTTCTAGCGCGACGCCGGCGTCTTCCAGCGCCCTCGCGATCTCGAGCCCCGCCAGGATGCCGGCCATGCCGTCGAACCGCCCGCCGCCCGGCACGCTGTCGGAATGAGACCCGAGCATGATCGTCGCGGCGTCAGGGTTGCGCCCGGCTCTTCTGCCGATGAGATTCCCGCCGGCATCGATCCGTACGACCAGACCCGCATCGCGAAACCGCGCCGCCAGCCATTCTCGCCCTTCGACGAACTTCGCCGAAAAGGACCGGCGCGTGTAGGGCTGACCTGGCTCGGTGATCTCACCGAGCGCCATGAGGTCGCCCCAGAGGCGCGCGCCGTTGATCCGGCCGTCAGCGAGATGCGTAGCCATCTTCGGCGATCTCAGGCGAGCACTGCCGGTCGGATGAATGAGCCATGGCCGGGCACAGCGAGCACAGCAGTGCCGTCGAACGCGAGCGCGCCGCGCACGAACGTGGCAACTGGCCGATGCGAGAGTTCGATGCCCTCGTAAGGACTCCAATGGACCCGGTTATGCCCGCTCGCTGCCGGATCGTAGCGCCCCGGACGATGGCCAAGCACTGTGATGTCGGCGTCGCGCCCCACCTCGAGCGCGCCCTTCCTGTGGCCGATCCGGAACAGCCTCGCCGGATTGGCAGCGAGCAGCCTTGCTGCCCAGGACAGTGGCAGTCCACGATCGAGCAGGCCCTTGACCAGCAGCGGTACGAGCACCTCCAGACCGGGAACGCCCGAGGAGTTCTTCAGCATGTTCGCGTCGGTCTTGCGATCCTCGGACCAGCTTACGTGGTCGGTCGAGACCACGGTGACGTTGCCAGCCGCCAGATGTCGCCAAAGCGCCTCGCGCTCGGCCCGGCCGCGCACCGGAGGGTTGATCTTCGCCTTACCGCCGAGGCGCGCGACATCGTCTTCTTCGCATAGCGTCAGATAGTGGATGCACGCCTCGATCGTCGCGTCGACCCCCTGCTGTCGGTACGCAGACGCCATCGTGTAGCCGCGCCCGAGCGAGCAGTGAACGACGTGCGCCGAACAACCCGTGTCGGCGGCGAGCTCGTAAACTTCGGCAATCGCGAGGGTCTCGGTGATCGGTGGCCGCGACATCGCATGTGCCCGGTAATCGGTGATGCCCGACGCTTCGATCCTGCGAACGTAGGCACGCGTGCATTCGTCGTTCTCGTTATGAACCCCCGCGGCCAGTCCGAAGGGAGCAATTGCCGTGAAGGCGTCGTGCAAGAGTGGGGTCGGGATGCGCGGGAAGCGCGTCGGATGAGTTTCAAAAGTGGAGAACTTGAACGCCGCCGCGCCCGCTTCAACCATCTCCGGGATGTGCATCGCCCCATCTTCGGGGCGAATGGTGCCGAACAACGCGAAGTCGACACGCGCACCATCTGCGGCCTCGGCCGCCTTCTGGGAAAGCCTCTGGCCCGTGCAAATCAAGTTCCCGTCGTCGTATGGCATGTCGACGATCGTCGTGACCCCGCCCGCAGCGGCGGCGCGCGTGGACCACTCGAACCCCTCTTGCCCGCGTTGCGAACAAGAATGAACCTGCGAATCGATAGCACCAGGCATGACAAGTGCCGTGCCGAAGTCGTGGCGCTCGCGCGCGGCAGGCCCTTCACCCTGCCCCACACGCCCGATCACGCCATCTCGCACGGCCACAAAGCCGCGCTCTAGCGTGCAATCGCTGCGCACGATTCGCCCGGTGACGACGAGATCGAAGTCGCTCATTGATCGGCCCACCTCTTCGTGTCGAATGGATGCCGGCGAGTTCGGCTTCCCCCGCCAGCCCGACGAGTCATGCAAGTCGGCGCAGTGCTCGGACGCAGTCTAGTCGGCCGGGTGAGCGACGTGCCATTCCAGAATCGAACCGGTCCATAACCCCGGTGGCGTCGATTCGAAAGAAAGCTCGATCCGGCAGCGTCCTCGCAGCGACGGAGGTCGCCTCTTCAGGGCGAGAATCAGCCGCTTGGGATCGCCAGCGCCACGCCGACCCGGCTAGCCGCGTTGGAGATGTGCGTCCGCATCGCCTTGCGCGCCGCCTTCTGCGAACCCGAAGCAATCGCGTCGAGGACCCGCTCGTGCTCGCGGATCGGCTCGCGCACCCGCTTCGGGTCCGCGAAGGCGACCTGCCGGCTGCTGTCGACCACCGCCGCAACGCTTTCGGAGAGGTCGCGCAGCATCGGGCTGCCCGCGATCTCGACGACGGCGGCGTGGAACGCGCGATCCGCCTCCGCCATCGCCACGAGGTCACCGGCGTCGGCGCCGGCCCGCATCCGCTCGATCGTGGCGCGCAAGGTCGCCAGCCCCGCCGCCGTGACGACGCCCGCGGCCATCGCTGCCGCCAGTTCCTCGAGTTCGCTGCGCACGACGTACACGTCGCGCAGGGCGTAGCGCGCCTGGAAGCGCCAGCGGTCGATACCGCTCGCCGGGTGCGCCTCGCCGGGCCGCACGATGAACACGCCGCGGCCCGGCTCGCTGCGCAGCAACCCCAGGCTTTCCAGCATCGCGATGGCCTCGCGCAGCGATGCCCGACTGACACCCAACTCCGCGGCCAGCTGGCGCTGGCCCGGCAGCTTCCCGGCGCGGGCCCAGTCCCTGTTCCGAATGCGGGCCTGCAGCGCCCGTGCGACCTGCCCGACAGTGCTCATTTCGATATCCCGGCTCCGATTGCCGCGCGCGATTGACAGCCCGCCACCGCCTCGGCACGATGGCAGCCCACTGGTCAGACCGGTTCGACCGCCAGGTCGGATCAATATAACCCGCGAGCCAGGGCTGTCGCACCGGCCGCGCGCAATCGCGAGGCTGCACGAAGACATGGACGACCTTTTCGAACGTTTCGAGCTCGCCGTCGACGGCATCGCGCGCCTCGGCCGCTACCCGCACGTCGACCGGCACCAGGCCTGGCTCGACCGGCTGCGCGTGAACCTGCCCGAATTGAGCGTATTCGAGCGCCTGCGGCCCGAGCCCGAGCTCGGCTACCTGTCGCAGCCGGCCGCCGGCATCGTGGCCGGCGGCGCGCCGCTCGGCGATGACGCCGGGGGCATCGCCGCGATCGCGCGCGACTGCCGCGCCACGCCCGAGCGCGCCGTCGAGCCCGCACAGGCCGCGCTCGCCGCCGCGCTGCAGCACGAGAACCTGAACGCGTTCATCACGCTGGCCGACCCCGCAGCCCTCGATACCGCCGCCGCCGCGGCCGCTCGCCGCCTGCACGACGGCGCGTCGATGCCGCTGATGGGCGTGCCGGTCGCGGTGAAGGACCTGATGCAGGTCGCCGGCTTCCCGCAGACCAACGGCACCGGCGGGCCGAAGCCCGCGCCCGCCACGCAGGACGCCGCGGCGGTCGCGCGACTGCGCGATGCCGGCGCGCTGGTGATCGGGATGACGAACCTGCACGAGTTCGCCTACGGCATCACCAGCGAGAACCCTCATCACGGCTGGGTCGTCAACCCGCGGCGCCCCGGGCACACGCCGGGTGGCTCCAGCGGCGGCTCGGCCGCGGCCGTGGCCGCCGGCATCGTCCGCATCGCGATCGGCACCGACACGGCCGGCTCGATCCGGCTGCCCGCGTCGTGCTGCGGCGTGGTCGGCTTCAAGCCCACGTTCGACGCGGTGCCGCGCGACGGCGCGCAGTCGCTCGGCACGAGTCTCGACCACGTCGGCCCGATCGCCGCCAGCGTCGCCGACGCCGCGCTGATGTACTCGGTGATGGCAGGCCAGCCGGCGCGCACCGCCAGCCGCGCGCCGCTCGCGGGCCTGCGCGTCGGCGTGCCGAACAACTACTTCTTCGACCCGCTGGCCGACGACGTGGCGCGCGCCGTGCGCGCCGCGCTCGACCGGATGCGCGACGACGGCGCGAAGCTGGTCCCGATCGACCTGCCGGGCGTCGAACACAGCGCCGCGCTGCAGTTCGTGACGCTGTGCAGCGAAGCGACCGACCTGCACTGGAAGCGCCTCACCGAGCGCCCCGAGACGCTGGGCGCCGACGTGCGCGTGCGCCTCGAGATCGGCCAGTTCCTCCCCGCCACCTGGTACGTGCGAGCGCAGCGCGGCCGCGCGGTGCTGGCCGCGATGTTCGCGGCGGCGATGCGCGAAGTCGACGTGCTGGTCACCCCGACGCTTCGCATCGAGCCGCCACGCTCGGGCGCGGGCGCCGCGCGGATCGGCGGCCGCGACGTACCCTTGCATACCGCCGTCACCGCGCTCACCATGCCGTTCAACCTGACCGGCATGCCCGCGCTCACGCTGCCCTGCGGCGTCGGCGACAACGGCCTGCCGATCGGCGTGCAGATCGCGGGCCGGCGCGGCGACGACTGGCGGGTGCTGAACGTCGCCGCCCGACTCGAAGACCTGCTGAACACGACCCCCTGAAGGAGAAGACCATGAAGAACCTGTTCCGGATCGCGCTCGCCGCCTCGGCGACCGCACTGGCCGCCGCCTCGTACGCGGCCGAGCCGATCGTCATCGGCGTGAGCATCGCCCAGTCGCCTCCGGGCTCGGTCGTGCAGGGCACGCAGGTCAAGGACGGCGTCGAGATCGTCGTCAAGATGCTCAACGACAAGGGCGGCGTGCTCGGGCGGCCGCTGAAGGTCGTCTACGAAGACAACCAGGGCATCCCCGAGAAGGGCCGCGCCGCAACCGAGAAGCTGATCACGCGCGACAAGGTCGTCGCGGTGACCGGCGGCCACCAGAGCTCGGTGTGCCTGGCCGAGATCGAAGTGGCGCACCGCTACAAGACGCCGTACGTCAACACCAACTGCTGGTCGGACGACGTCCGCGCCAAGGGCTATCCCGAGGTGTTCAATCCGGGCAACTACAACACCCGCGTCTCGTCGGCCATGGCCGAGACGATCGCCGCGCTGAAGGTCAAGAGCGTCGTCGCGTTCGCCGAGAACACCGACTACGGCATCGGGCAGGCGAAGCTGCTCGGCGAGTTCCTGAAGAAGACCGCGCCGCAGACGCAGTACAAGTACGTCGCGCTCGACCGCGCCGGCAAGGACTTCACGCCGGCGGTGCTGCCGCTGCGCGCGAGCCCGCCGGAGCTCGTGGTGAACATCATGCTGCCGCCGGCCGCCTACATCCTGATGAACCAGCTCTACGAGCAGGGCGTCGCGCCGAGCGCGAAGACCGCGTTCTACGACGGCGCCGGCATCGCCGACTATCCGGACTTCTGGCAGAACGTGAAGGAAGCCGGCAAGTACATGCTGGCCTTCGGCCTGTATCACCCGGCGATGCCGATGCCCGCGCTGGGCAAGGAGGTCGGCGACATCTACCAGAAGCAGGCGAAGACCGAGCCGAACCGGCTGATCTTCCAGGCCGCCGACTCGGTGCTGCTGATCGCCCGCGCGATCGAGCAGGCGAAGTCGACCGATGGCGCCGCGATCATCAAGGCGCTGCAGGGCATCCAGTTCGAAGGCGTGCGCGGCAAGTTCTCGTTCTCGCAGGAAGCCGGCTACAAGTACCAGCAGTGGGTCGACATTCCGTACGTGACCTACCAGCTGACCGAGGTGAACCAGCCGGTCAGCAAGACGACGCTGATCCAGGTGCCCGGCCAGCCGCTGCAGATCGACAAGGTCCTTAAGCCGGCCAGGTGACGACCAGGCCGGCCAGCTGACGGCCGGCCCGGCCGCGGGACCCGCTCGCGGCCGCCAGTGCAGAACCAGTCGCGCCGCGGATCGTTTCGCGGCGCGACGCGGAGACTCGATTGCTCGCTCTCGACCTGTTCGTCAACGGGCTGATCATCGGCCTGTTCTACGCGCTGATGGCGGTCGGCCTGACCATGATCTTCGGCATCCTGAAGGTCGTGAACTTCGCGCACGGCGAGTTCTACATGGTCGGCGCCTATACCTACACGCTGGTCTCGCTCGGACTGGGCATATCGCCCTGGCTCGCGCTGCCGGTGGCGGCCGCCTCGGGCGCGCTGCTCGGCTGGGCCACCGAGCGCTGGCTGATGCGCCCGCTCTACGCGGGCTACGGCTCGTGGGCGCTGATGAAGGACGAATACGCGGTGGTGGTCACCTTCGGGCTGTCGCTGCTGCTGATCAACCTGGTCGACAAGGTCGTCGGCCCCTACCCGATGCGCGGGCCGGCGCTCTCCGACGTGACGCGGATGGCGCTCGGGCCCTTCATGCTGAGCGGCCAGAAGCTGATCACCGCCGGCGTCGCGATCGTGCTGCTCGTGGGCCTCGCGCTGTTCATCAAGCGCTCGCTGTGGGGCCGGCAGGTGCAGGCGGTGGCGCAGAACCGGCTCGGCGCGTCGATCGCCGGCATCGACACCGCGCGCGCGAGCAGCATCATCTTCATGGCCTCCGGCGTGCTCGCCGCGCTGGCGGGCTCGCTGCTGGCGCCGATCATCAATCCGGCCCCCGACGTCGGCATCTTCCCGGCGGTGAAGTCGTACGTGATCGTCGTGATCGGCGGCATGGGCTCGATCCCGGGCAGCATCGTCGCGGCGCTCGCGCTCGGCGTGCTCGAGAGCTTCGGCGCGGTCTACCTCTCGTACGACTACCGCGACACCTTCGGCCTGGTGCTGCTGATCCTGGTGCTGCTGTTCCGCCCGCAAGGGCTGTTCGGCGAACGGGCGCGCGAGGTCTAGGCCATGCCGATCCCCCGTCATCCGAACTTCCTGCGCAGCAAGCTCACGCAGGAGATGCGCCTGTCGCTCGCCGTGCTCGCGGCGCTGGCCCTCGTCCCGATCGTCGTCTCGTCGCCGTACTGGCTCGGCGTGCTGATCGTCAGCATGTACTTCGCGATGCTGTCGACCGGCTGGAACCTGCTGGCCGGCTACACCGGGCAGTTCTCGCTCGCCCCGGCCGCGTTCGCGATGCTGGGCGGCTACACCACCGGGCTGCTCGCCTGGCACTGGAAGGTGCCGTTGTGGATCGGCCTGCCGATGTCGCTGGTGGTGCCCGGCCTCATCGGGCTGGTGCTGGGGCGCATCGTGCTGCGGCTCTCGGGCCCGTACCTGTCGCTCACGACGCTGTCGTTCGCCGAGATCGTTCGGCTGGTCATCTACAACTCGATCGACTTCACCCGCGGCGACCAGGGGCTGAACGTGCCGGGGTTGATCGACAGCCGCGCCGGCAACTACTACCTGTTCCTCGGCGCGCTCGCCGCGGTGACGCTCGGCGTGTTCCTGCTGCTGCGCTCGCCCACCGGCAGGTTCCTGCAGGCGATCCGCGACGACGAGATCGGCGCGGCGAGCCGCGGCATCGACGTCGTGCGCACCAAGACGCTCGCGTTCCTCGTCAGCTGCGCGATCTGCGGCTTCGCCGGCGGCCTGTACGGCACCTTCGCGCAGCTGGTGAGCCCCGAGCTCGGGATGATCACGCAGACCGGCATCGTGATCGCGATGGTCGTCATCGGCGGCATGGGCACGCTGGTCGGGCCGCTGATCGGCGCGGTGCTGGTGTACGTCGCCTCCGAGATGTTGCGCGACGTCGGCAACATCCAGATGATCGTGTTCGCGCTGCTGGTGATCGTCTTCGCGCGCTTCTTCCGCGAAGGGCTGTGGGGCCTCGCGCGCCAGGCCGTCGCGCGCCGGCGCAGCGCCGCTGCCCCGGCGAAGGGGGCGTGATGGCGCTGCTGCAGATTCGCGCGATCGAAAAGCGCTTCGGCGGCCTGCGGGCCGTCGACGGCGTCGGCATGGACGTCGCCGAGGGCGAGCTGCTCGGGCTGATCGGGCCCAACGGCTCCGGCAAGACCACGTTGCTGAACGTGCTGTCCGGTCACATGTCGGCCGATTCGGGCCAGGTGCTGCTCGACGGCCGCAGCGTGCTCGGGCTGAACCCGACGCAGCTCACCCGACTGGGCGTGCTGCGGATGTTCCAGATGACCCGCGTCTTCAACCGCGTCAGCGCCTTCGACAACCTGATCGTCTGCGGGCTCGCAATGGGGCTCGACGAGGCGCGCGCCTCGCAGCGGGCAGTCGAGCTGCTCGAGGAGCTCAAGCTCACCCACGTGATGCACCTCGACGGCGGGCAGCTCTCCGGCGGCCAGAAGAAATTGCTCGAGTTCGGCGCCTGCTTCATGGTGCCGCCGCGCGTGGCGCTGCTCGACGAGCCGTTCGCCGCGGTCCACCCGACGATGAAGGAGACGATGGCGGCGTTCATCCGGCGCCGCAACGCCAGCGGCCAGACCTTCATCCTCGTGAGCCACGACATGCCGGTCGTCGTCGAACTGTGCGCGCGCTCGGTGTGCATGAACGCCGGCAAGGTGCTGGCCGACGGCCCGACGCAGAGCGTGCTGAACGACCCGGCGGTCATCGAGGCCTACCTCGGCGAAGAGGCGCACGCGGGGCAGGAGGGGCACGAGCATGGCTGACACGCTGCTCGCGATGGAGGACGTCACCGCCGGGTATCTCGGCGACATCGACGTGCTGCGCAGGGTCTCGCTCACGGTGCGCGCGGGGCGCATCAGCGGCCTGATCGGCCTGAACGGCGCCGGCAAGTCGACGCTGATGAAGACGCTCTGCGGCTTCCTGCGCCCGAAATCGGGCCGGGTCACGCTGGGCGGCCGCGACATCTCCGGCAAGGCCCCGCACACGATGATCGACGACGGGCTCTGGTACATCCCGCAGGAGTCGAGCCTGTTCCCGTACATGACGGTCGCCGAGAACCTGCGCCTCGCGCTCGAAGGCCGGCGCAGGCAGTTCGGCTCGGTGATCGAGCAGCGCTATGCCGAAACCCTCGAGCGCTTCCCGGTGCTGAAGGAGAAGCTCTCGGCGCAGGCCGGCGACCTGTCGGGCGGCCAGCAGAAGTCGCTCGAGTTCGCGAAGGCGTTCATGGTGCAGCCCAAGGTCTGCCTGATCGACGAGCCGAGCATCGGCCTGTCGCCGCGGATCGCCGCCGAGGTGTTCCAGTGGATCGACGCGTTCGCGAAGGCCGGCATGGGCATCCTGCTGGTCGACCACAACGTGCGCCGCGTCGTGGCGATGTCGCACCACATCTACGTGATGAGCCTGGGCGAGATCACCGCGGAGGGCAGCCCCGAAGACTTCGCCGGCGACCTCCACGCGCAGGTGCGCGAATGGCTGGGGATCAACTTCTGAGCGGCGCGCGCGCGCTCGTGCCGCGGCCGATCACGGCCGAGGCGTTCGCACCCTACGGCGACCTGGTGACGAGCGCGGGGCGCCACGGCTGCAGCATCAACGCGGGCACTTCGGTGCGCGTCGAGATGCCCGAGCCCGACGTGCTCGGCGATGGCGGGCGTCCGTCGCTCTGCGTGTTCCGAGCCCGCGCGGTGCGCCTGCCGTTCGAGCTGCGCGAACTCGAGCGCCACCGCCTTGGCAGCCAGACCTTCCTGCCGCTCGGCGGGAGGCCGTTCGTGGTGGTGGTGGCGCTCGGCGCCGATGCGCCCGAACCGGCGACGCTCGCGGCCTTCCGCGTCGACGGCGACTGCGGTGTCACGTTTCGCCGCGGCGTCTGGCATCACCCGCTGCTGGCGCTGGAGGAGGGCGACTTCGCGGTGATCGAACGACGCGGCGTCGACGTCGATTGCGAGGTGGTCGGCGTTCCGGGGGGCGTCTGGATGCTGGGCGACCAGCCTCCGGCTTGACCGCGAACGGACCCCCTATCTCGCGCCAGCCTTGACGCGTGGCCGTGCAGTCCGACGAGCCGCGACGCCTTCGAATGCATCGACGTACGCATCGAGCAATCTCCGGATCATCCTTTGATACTGGGTGTCCGCCTTCGAGGCCTCGGCCTTGAAGAAATCGACGCTCTTCCTGCTCAGCGTGATCGTGATCTTCACGTCTTCCTCCCGGAAGGCCAGCTCCTCGGGAGACGGAAGGAAGTCGCGGATCACTCTCGGTTCGCCGATCGGTTCATCGGTGTATCTGGTTTTCCCTTTCATAGATAGCCCTACCCTTGCGCCAGTAGCCAGCGCCAATGATTCGAATGATGCCCCCGCGCCAGGTAAACCGGACCGTCAGGATCCCATCGCCTACGCGCCCGAAGCAGTAGTACCGTCGCTCACCGGCACTGTGCGCGGCGTCCTCGGCAATCACCCGCTTGGGATCGGCAAATGCGTATTGCGCGTAGGCGAACGACACACCGTGCTTGGCCTGGTTCAGTTCGTCCTTGAGGTGATCCCACGCGAAGTCTGGCGAGCGCATGTTGATTATATGGCGTTCTAGCCATATTTTTAGATGGCCGATCGTCTGATCCTGGCCTCTCGAGAACGTTACGCCGCATCGCCGGACGGGGCACTCGAACGGACTGCCTATGGGCGGACTGCCTATTGACCTTCCTGCCGCGCGCTTCTTCAGGCAGGTGTTCGACGTTGGAGTCGCCAGGACCGAGCCGGATGTAAACCGCGCGTATGCCGTGTAATCGGAGGTAACGCCGCGAGCCGTCGGGCGCGATCCGGGAGATGATGAATCGTCCTCTCCAGGGAGCCGCCAGATGAAGAGCAAGACCTTCGTTTCCGCGATCACCGCCGCCGCCGTCGCGTTCGGATCGGTCGGCGCGATCGCGCAGCCGCGCGGCGAGCCGCAGCGTCAATTCCAGAACGACCGTCGCGGCCCGCCGCCGCAACGCGTCGAACGTCCGCAGCGGCCCGATGCGCGCCATCAATATCGCGGCGAGCAGTACCGTGGCCAACAGTACCGCGGCCAGCAGTACCGCAACGACGCGTATCGCCGCCACGACCAGGCGCGCCCGTACTACCGGCCCGGCCCGCCGCCGCCCCATGCGCGAGCCGGCGGTCGTGGCGCGGGCCCGTACCACGACATCTATCGCGGCGCTCGCCTGCCGTCGTACTACCGCAGCCCGATGTACGTGGTGAGCGACTGGCGCGGACACCATCTCAGGCCGCCGCCGCGCGGGTACTACTGGGTGCAGGTCGGCGCCGACTACCTGCTGGTCGCGATCGCGA
The DNA here is from genome assembly GCA_937872345.1 of uncultured Burkholderiales bacterium. Taxonomy (GTDB): domain Bacteria; phylum Pseudomonadota; class Gammaproteobacteria; order Burkholderiales; family Burkholderiaceae_E; genus Zeimonas. The sequence goes on from CALMSQ010000216.1 coordinate 34,699, forward strand.
CCGGCATCGTCGTGCAGCTGATGCTCGGCTACTGATCGGCGAAGGCGTCAGCCCAGCGCCTGCATCCGCAGCCGGCGCGCCGCTTCCTCTGCGCGCGCGTCGTCGATCTCGCGCATCACGTTGCCCACGTCCACCGCGCCGGTCTCGTGCTCGAACCGGCCGGTGAGCGCCACCGCGGGGTCCAAAGCGCCGCGCCGATAGAGATCCCAGATCTCGTTCCCGTAGTCGGTGTCGAGCAGCTCGGGCGCGAAACGGCCGAAGAAGCCGCGCAGGTTGGCGACGTCGCGCAGCAGCATCCGCTGCGCATGGTTGTTGCCCGCGGCGTCCACCGCCTGCGGCAGGTCGATGATCACCGGGCCGTCGGCGCCCAGCAGAATGTTGAATTCCGACAGGTCGCCGTGCACGACGCCGGCGCACAGCATCCGCACGACCTCCTTCAGCAGCGTCGCGTGGTGCGCGCGAGCCTGCTCCGCAGTGAACACGACGTCGTTCAGGCGCGGCGCGGCGTCGCCGTGCTCGTCGGTCACCAGGTCCATCAGCAGCACGCCGTCGCAGAAGTTGTGCGGCTTCGGCACGCGCACGCCGGCGGCCGCCAGCCGGTACAGCGCGTCGACCTCGGCGCTCTGCCAGGCCGCTTCCGTGGCCTGCCGGCCGAACCGGGTGCCCTTGGCCATTGCCCGCGCCTGCCGCGAATTCCTGACCTTGCGGTTCTCGGTGTAGTCCACCGCCTGGCGGAAGCTGCGCTGCGTCGCCTCCTTGTAGACCTTTGCGCACAGCGTCTCGCCGCCGCGGCGCACGACGTAGACCGTCGCTTCCTTGCCGCTCATCAACTGACGCACGACCTCGTCGACCAGGCCTTCGTCGATCAGCGACTGCAATCTCTTGGGTGACTTCATGGGCGCCATTGTGCGCCACCCGCCTTTGGTCGCCCGATTTCGAGACGTCCCTGCAGCTTGACTGACGGGCCGGCGTCGGCCCCAATAGCGCTCTCCAGGCCGTAGCAACGGCCAGACCCGGGAGACGATCGTGCAGACCCTCAGCCTGCAAGACCCGCTGTTCGCCACCTACGCGATCGCCGCGACACTGATGATCCTCAAGGCCGTCGGCATGTCGTGGCTGACCGTCTACCGCATGATGCGGGAGAACGCCGGCTTCCGGTCGCCGGAAGACCTGCGCAGGACGCCGCTGAACCCGTCGCCCGACCCGACGCAGCTCGCCCCCAACGAGCGGGTCGATCGCATCCGGCGCATCCAGATGAACGACCTGGAGAACATCCCGTTCTTCCTCGTCGCCGGATTCCTCTACGTGCTGACCGGCCCGCCGCTGTGGCTCGCGCAGGCGCTGCTGTACGGCTACGTGGTCTCGCGGCTGCTGCACTTCGCCGCGTACCTGAGCGCGCGCACCCACGACACGCGTGCCACGCTGTGGACGATCGGGTCGCTGATCCTGATCTTCATGACGGTGCGCACGCTGCTCGCCGCGCTGGGGACCTGAGGGCGCCCGAAACCGCATCCACGATGCGACTGCTCTGGCGCCAGCAGATCGGCGAGCGCGCCGGTGCACCGGCGGCACACATTGACCGGGGTCAAGCCGGCGAGAATCCAGCCTCCTAACATCATCGTTGATTCATCCAGGAGAGCCCCGAATGAGCGACTACGCAGCAGACATCAGGAAGTACACGGCCAACGTCGACGAGGCCGCGGTCAAGGCGATCGTGAACTACTGCGGCATCGCGCTGCGCAACGCCGATTCGTCGCTCGTCTCGACGACCGATCCGAAAGAGTTGGCCACCGTGCGCGAGGGCTTTGCCGCCAAGAAGCTCGGGCTCGACGCCGCCGCAACCGACGCCGGCATCAAGACGGTCGTCGAAAAGATGAAGGCCGATCGAACCAAGCACCGCGTGACGTTCTACTACCTGCTCGCCGAAGCCACCGGCACGCTGGGCAAGCTGGCCTGAG
>CALMSQ010000217.1:0-3610 GCA_937872345.1 uncultured Burkholderiales bacterium
CCGGTTGGTCTGGTTCGGCGTGTCGAGCCGCACCGGAAGTCTAGCGCCCGACCTCGCGCCACACCCCTCGCGGCGCCCGGCGTTCAGGAAGCGCAGCAGCAGCGAAGAGGTGGGCAACGCGACGCATTCATCGGCGACGATCTCGCACCGTCTTGTCCTGCTCGTCGAATACGGTGTCATCGCGCCAAGCGGTGAATGCTGGCATCGCGACGGACCGCGACTCCTCTCGCCCGGGACGTGCCAGTGGTGCTTACGGCCGCCGAGGGGTATCGCCGAGCCAACGCCGGGGGCCCGGTCCGCGCGCCGCGGCGCGATCCCCGGGATTCGACAGCGGGCATCGATCAAGCGAGAGGCACCCGCAACCGATGCACTCGGAAAGGCTCTCGCGGAGACGCTGGAGTTCAGCGATCCGCTCATCGATTCGGGCCTTCCAGGTCGGGGCCAGGCGGTCCCACTCTGCGCGGGAGGGTACACGGTCGCCCGGAAGCCCTGCGAGATGCTCAGCGATTTCGCCCAGGCTCAGTCCAATGCGTTGGGCAAACACGATGAAAGCAACCAGCCGAAGGTTGGCACGCGGATAGACGCGGTACCCCGAGCGGTTTCGTTCAGGGCGGAGCAGACCACACTCCTCGTAGAACCTCAACGCGGACGTCGCCACGCCGCTGCGCCGGGACAGTTGTCCGATGGTCAGAAGGGCCGGTGGATTCGGCTGGGACCGTGGGGGAGGGCTCATGGAACGCGTTTGCGGGAAAGGCAGAACGGATCTTGCCTTCAACTACGCTTGAAGCCCTAGCCTTGGCAAGGCCGATTTACCCCAAACACAAGGCAACACCGACCGTGCGACTCTACCGCCTCGACACTTTCGCCGTCCCCATTCACGCCCTGCCCGAGCTCCTGCATCGCGTCCGCGAGACGCATGCTCTTCTGAAGACTCGGCAGGGGTTCGTCCAGGACCTCGTTCTCGAACAACCCGAGGGAGACGGGACTACCCGTGTCGCGACGCTCGTGGAGTGGGCTGACGAGGCCGCCATGCGGGACGCGGGAGAGGCGGTGCGCGCGATGCGACGGGGATCGGGCTTCGATCCGCAGACGTTCATGACCGAGCGAGGCATCACGGCAGACATGCGCGTGTATCGGGCCATCAAGCCCGACCCTGCAGGCTGAGTGTCGCTGTCCAGAGTGATCTGGCTCGTGGTCTGATACCGATTGACGTCCGGGCGGCAGGCATGACCTGTCAAGGCCGGCACCGCCAACGGCCTGCAGGCGCATGCCTGTCGCTCACCACCTCGTCGCCGCCGAGCGGCAGTCGAGGGCGCTCGGCGCGCCCCGGGGGCCTCAATCCACCCTGACCTCCGCCCGCCGAAGACGCCTGGGCGCCTCCCGCCCCGTGCACACGTAATGCAGCACGCGCGGGTTGTGCAGCGTGATCGTCATCCCACGGCGCCCCCGGCTTCGGCCGGCGAACAGCAGCTCGTCGCTTTCGGCGAGCGCGAAGTCGTCGTTCGGCAGCAGTGTCTCGCGGCCGTTGCGCAGCACCAGCAGCGCGAGCGCTTCCAGCTTTTGCTGGCGGTCATCGGGATCGCGGAGCAGGTCTCCGATCGTGAACGGGCGAGCGCTGCCGGCCATGTATTCGACGATCGCCGGTGCCTCGCCGGCGGCGAGCCGCACGCTCCAGGTCGTCGGCGATCGGGTGCCACAGCGCTTGCGCAACTGGTGAATCACTTCGTCCGCCCAGGCGTCGCGCTCGCGGCGCACCGTGTTCAGGAAGCGAAGCAGTAGCGGCGAGGTGAGCAGCGCGACGCACTCGTCCGCGACGATCTCGCTGGGCCGCATCACCAGGTCGGCGGGGAAGTGGTCGATCAGCACCGAATTCGACGCGTCGTTCTGGCGCAGCACGGTGAACAGCTTCGGGTTGATCGATCTCGCGAGGCTGGCGATGGCCAGGTTGCGCAGGTCGTCGTCGGTGCCGACGACCAGTCCCTCGGCGGAGCGCACTTCGGCCAGTTCGAGCACCGCCGGTTCGGTGCCGTCGCCGGCGATCAGCCCGGGGCGGTCGGCCACGGGCGGCGACGGATCGATGATTCGCACCTGCAGGCCTTCTGCGCCGAGCCGGTCGGCGACCGCGCGGCCGAAGCGGCCGTAACCGCAGACGATCCACGGTCCGCGGGGCGGCTCGTGCTCCTTGCCGAGTTCGGTGCCCTGCGGCGCGGTGAGCCAGTCGAACAGCCGGTAGCAGCCCGGCGCGCGCATCGCGAGCATCAGCTGCCCGGCAAACGCCTCGAACGGATTGACGATCTGCGCCTTGCCGAACGACTGCATCAGCGTGACCGTGTCGGCGCCATGGGCGCGCGCGATCACCGGCACCCCGGGGTTGAGCAGGCGCGCGGCGGTGACCACCGCCAGGTTGGCCTTGTCCTCGTTGGTGAGCGCGAGCACGCCGCGGCACATCGGGTGGCGCAGGCCGGCGCGCACCAGCGCCTGAGGCTCGCCAGCGTCGGCGTTCAGCGCCAGCATGTCGGCGCGGAACTCCTCGAGCTCGAGCTCCTCGAGACGGGCGGCGTCCCTTTCGACAACGACGAAGCGCATGCCGAGTCGGTCGAACATCCGCGCCAGCCGGTGACCGGTGTCGCCGCAGCCGAGCACCAGGTGGAAGGGCTCGTCGATGTGCGCGACGCGGCGCTCGAAGCGGATCGACGCCATCGCGCGCAGGAAGTTGCGGTCCTGGAACATCGCCAGCAGCGTCAAAAGCGTGTAGGTCCAGCCGGTGACCGACAGGTAGATGACGACGGTCGCCCACATCCGCTGCGCGTCGGAGAACGCGCTGGGCACTTCGCCGAACCCGATCGTCGTCGCGGTGTACGTGACGAAGTAGAACGCGTGGAAGAAGCTCATCGGGGGCGCGGTCGCGCCCGCCGCGTCGACGCCGGCGATCAGCGTGAAGCCGGCCACCGAGATCGCGTAGATGACGATCAGTGTCATCAGCGGCGCGCGCATGCGCCGCAGCAGCAGGTGCAGCACGCTGCCGTGCGCGATCGGGACGCCGGCGCTGCCCGCGTCGGCGCGGTCGTGCGACGGGCGGTGGTTGCTCATCGGCGGTCGCTCATCGGCGGGCCGGTCGCGGGGCGTCGCGGGGTTGCGGGGTGTCGCGGGGACGGGTGCTCAGCGCCGCATCATCAGCGTCTCGCCGATCAGCATCGACACCGAGACGACGTTGGCGAACAGCGCGCCGGCCGCCATCGACACGACGCTGGCGGTGACGCCGCCGGTGAAGCCCAACCCCGCGACGTGCGCGGCCCAGGCCCAGATGCCGGCCGCGATCAGCAACTGCGCGTCGGCCACCAGGCTGGTCGCCAGGTGGATTGCGCCCAACTGCGTGCGATCCCCGAGCTTGAGCACGGTGGCCACCAGGTTGACCACGATCGCAGCGAACAACTCGAACACGTGGTGGTGCTCGGGGTTCGAGATGTCGCCGTAGACGAAGCCGAAATTCAGCGTCGCCGCGAGCAGGATGAAGAAGCCGAAGACGACCTTGCCGGTGTTCATGCGGCCTCCCGCGTCACTGCGTGTTGCGCGCGTCCTGCTCGGGGTCGTACGGGCGGGCGCCGCGCTT
>CALMSQ010000218.1:0-4920 GCA_937872345.1 uncultured Burkholderiales bacterium
GGGCTGTTGGGGCGCCCCCCGTGCTACGGGGGGGGGGGGCCCGCCCCCCCGCCTCGCCAGCCTGCCCGACCCAGCGACGGCGGAGGCGCACGCAGGACCGCAACAACCGCCGTCCGCTCGCTTCTCTCCATTTTCCGGAGACGCGTCGGCGGCGTCGACCGACGCTTCGCGCGCGACCACGTCGCCGGGGCGAGGCGGGGAGGATTCGACCAAGCGAGTATCGGGGAGCGACTCGAATCCTCCCCGCCTCGCCCCGGCAGCGCGAACAGAAGACGAAGCGTCGGCCGCCGCCGCAGACGATGCGTCGTACGCGCGCTTCATGCCGGCGGGAGTCGACTGGAGCGACGCGCAGCTGCGGCAGGTCACCGGGCTGTCGATCCACGACCTGATGCTGCTGCCGATCGACCGGGTCGCCCGCTTCTTCGATTCGCTGAAGCTGCCGGCGCCGCTGGACGAGGCGGCCGACCTGCTGCTCACCGAGACGCGCGCGCGGCTGGGCTACCTGCAGCAGGTCGGGCTCGGCTACCTGACGCTCGACCGGCAGTCGCGCACGTTGTCGGGCGGCGAGGTCCAGCGGATCAACCTGACCACCGCGCTCGGCACCTCGCTGGTCAACACGCTGTTCGTCCTCGACGAGCCGTCGATCGGCCTGCACCCGCGCGACATGAACCGCGTGATCGGCGTCATGCAGCGGCTGCGCGACGCCGGCAACTCGCTGGTCGTCGTCGAGCACGACCCGCAGGTGATGTTCGCCGCCGACCGGATGATCGACATCGGGCCCGGACCCGGCGAGCGCGGCGGTCGGGTCGTCTTCGACGGCGATCCGCAGGCGCTGCGCGCCGCCGACACGCTGACCGGCGACTACCTGTCGGGCCGCCGGCAGGTCGACACCGGGCGGCCGCAGCCGGTCGTCGCGTCGACGAGGAAGCTGGTGCTCGAAGGCGCCCGCGAGCACAACCTGAAGGGTGTCTCGGTCGAGATCCCGCTCGAGCGGCTGGTCTGCCTGACCGGGGTCTCGGGCAGCGGCAAGTCGACGCTGATGCAGAACGTGCTGCTGCCCGCGCTGCTCAAGGCGCGCGGCAGGCCCACCGAGTCCCCGGGCGCGCACGACCGGTTGCTCGGCGACGACTGGATCGGCGACGTCGTCTTCGTCGACCAGTCGCCGATCGGCAAGACCGCACGCAGCAACCCGGTCAGCTACGTCGGCGCGTTCGACCCGCTGCGCAAGCGCTTCGCGGCGGCCGAGCTGTCGAAGGAGCGCGGCTACACCGCCGGCACCTTCAGCTTCAATGCCGGCGACGGGCGCTGCCCCACCTGCGGCGGCAACGGCTTCGAGCACGTCGAGATGCAGTTCCTGTCCGACGTCTACCTGCGCTGCCCCGACTGCGACGGCAAGCGCTTCCGCGCCGAGGTGCTCGAGGTCACGGTCACCGGCCGCGACGGCCGGGCCCGCTCGGTCGCCGACGTGCTCGATCTCACCGTGCACGAGGCGCTGGCGGTATTCGCCGGCGAACACGACATCCGCGCCCGGCTGCAGCCGCTGGCCGACGTCGGCCTCGACTACCTGCGCCTGGGCCAGCCGGTGCCGACGCTGTCGGGCGGCGAAGCCCAGCGGCTCAAGCTCGCGGGTTTCCTCGCCGAGGCCGCGAGCCAGGGCCTGACGCAGGCGGCCGCCGCCGGCCACGCGTTCGCGAAGGCCGGCCGCCGCGGCACGCTGTTCATGTTCGACGAGCCGACCACCGGCCTGCACTTCGACGACGTCGCCAGGCTGCTGCGCGCGTTGCGCAAGCTGCTCGACGCGGGCCACTCGCTGCTGGTCATCGAGCACAACCTCGACGTGATCCGCGCCAGCGACTGGCTGATCGACCTCGGCCCCGAAGGCGGCGACGCCGGCGGCCGCATCGTCGCCACCGGCAGCCCCGCCCAACTGGCGAGCGAAGCGCGCACGCACACGGGGAAGGCGCTGGCGCAGTACGCCACGGCTCTTCGGCCCGACGACCACCCACACGCCGCAGTGGCCGGGCCGGCCGGGCCGTTCGACCAGGCGAGTATCGGGGAGCGACTCGAACGGCCCGGCCGGCCCGGCCACGGAGCGAACGCAGCCGCGCTTCGGGCCGAAGAGCCTCCCGCAAGATCGCTCCAGAGCGTTCTCCGCGAGCGAGCGCGCGAAGCGATCTTCGTGCACCACGCCCGCGAGCACAACCTGAAGAACATCGACGTCGAAGTCCCGCGCGACAAGCTGACGGTGATCACCGGCGTCTCGGGGTCCGGCAAGTCGACGCTCGCCTTCGACGTGATCTTCGGCGAGGGGCAACGCCGCTACCTCGAGTCGCTGAACGCCTACGCGCGCCAGTTCGTGCAGCCTTCGTCGCGCCCCGACGTCGACGGCGTGTTCGGCATCCCCCCGACGGTGGCGATCGAGCAGCGCACGAGCCGCGGCGGCCGCAAGAGCACCGTGGCGACGCTGACCGAGATCTACCACTTCCTGCGGCTGCTCTACGTCAAGCTCGGCCAGCAGTACTGCCCCGACTGCCAGGTGAGAATCGAGCCGCAGGGCTTCGACGCGATCGCCGCGCGGATCCTGCGCGACTACCGCGGCCGTCACGTCGGCCTGCTGGCACCGCTGGTCGTCGCGCGCAAGGGCGTCTACACCGACCTCGCGAAATGGGCGAAGGCCAGGGGCTTTCGCCACCTGCGCGTCGATGGCCGCTTCCTGCCGACCGACCGGTTTCCGCGGCTCGACCGCTACGTGGAGCACGACATCGAACTGCCGGTGGCCGATCTCGTGGTCGACGCGGCCGACGAGGCACCGTTGCGCGACGCGCTGCGCCGCGCGCTCGACCTCGGCAAGGGGATCGTGATGGTCGCGGCGCCGCTCGACGAACTGCGCACCGCCGCCGACGACGGCGACGCCGACGGCTACGCGCGGGCGTCGGCCGCGATCGCGACGAAGCTGTTCTCGACCCGGCGCGCGTGTTCGTCGTGTGGCACGAGCTTTCCCGAGCCCGATCCGCGGATGTTCTCGTTCAACTCGAAGATCGGCTGGTGCCCGGGCTGCCTCGGCACCGGCGTGAAGCTCCCGTACGTGCCGACGCTCGACCCGAAGGGCCGCTCCGACGAGGACTCGACCGCCGAAGCCGTCGGCGCGCTCGCCGAGAAACTCGCCGACCAGCTCGGCGCGCAGGCCGAGAGCGACGCGGCCGAGGCCGGCGGCGCCGAAGGGGCTGCCGCCGAGCCCTGCCCCGCCTGCGCCGGCAAGCGCCTGAATCGCGCCGCACTCGCGGTGCGGCTGCTCGACCTGTCGATCGCCGAGCTGACCGCGATGCCCGTCGCCGACTGCGCGCGCTGGCTCAGGCAGGTCGGCTTCGCCGGCCGCGAGCAGGAGATTGCCCGCGACGTGCTCGCCGAGATCCGCTCGCGGCTCGCGTTCCTGTCGGAGGTCGGCCTCGGTTACCTGACGCTCGATCGCGCCGCGCCGACGCTGTCCGGCGGCGAAGCCCAGCGCATCCGCCTGGCCGCGCAGCTCGGGTCGAACCTGCAGGGCGTCTGCTACGTGCTCGACGAGCCGACGATCGGGCTTCACCCGCACGACAACCGCATCCTCCTCGACACGCTCGAGGCCCTGCGCGACAAGGGCAACACGCTGCTGGTCGTCGAGCACGACGAGGACACGATCCGCCGCGCCGACCACGTCATCGACATCGGGCCGGGTGCCGGGAAGCTCGGCGGCCGGATCATCGCGGCCGGACATCACGAGGAACTGGCCAGGCATCCGGACAGCCTGACGGGCCGCTTCCTCGCGAACCCGCTGGCGCATCCGCTGAACGCCCCGCGGGCGGTCCCGCCGCCCGAAGACGACGGCTGGCTCGTGCTGCGCGGCGCACACCTGCACAACCTTCGCCACGTCGTCGCCCGCATCCCGCTGCGCCGGATGACGGTCGTCACGGGCGTCTCCGGCTCCGGCAAGTCGACGCTGGCGCGCGACGTGCTGCTCGCCAACGCCGCCGCGCAGGTTCGCGCGCGCAACCAGCGCAAGGCCGCGCCGCCGCTGGCCGGGGTCGAGCGCATCGAGGGCTGGGAAGGCATCACCCGCGTGCTCGAAGTCGACCAGGCGCCGATCGGCAAGACGCCGCGCTCGTGCCCTGCCACCTACGTGGGCTTCTGGGACGCGATCCGCAGGCTGTTCGCCGACACCGGCGAGGCGCGGATCCGCGGCTGGGGCCCGGGGCGCTTCAGCTTCAACACCGGCGGCGGACGCTGCGAGGCCTGCGAAGGACAAGGCCAGCAGACGATCGAGATGAGCTTCCTGCCGGACGTCAAGGTGCTGTGCGACGTCTGCCGCGGACGACGCTTCAACCGCGAGACGCTCGAGGTTCAACTGCGCGGCCGCAGCATCGGCGACGTGCTCGCGATGGACGTCGACGAGGCGGTCGACTTCTTCGCGGCGCACCCGGCCATCGCCCACCCGCTGCGGCTGCTGCAGGACGTCGGCCTGGGCTACCTGACGCTCGGCCAGCCGAGCCCGACGTTGTCGGGAGGCGAGGCGCAGCGCATCAAGCTGGTCACCGAGCTCGCCAAGGTGCGCAGCCGCGGCGAAGGCGCCGACGACGACCCGCGCGTCGCGCGGGCTCGCGCAAAGGCGCTCGCGGCGGGCAGGACCCTGCCCCCGGGCCCGCACACGCTGTACGTGCTGGACGAGCCCACGGTCGGGCTGCACATGGCCGACGTCGAGAAGCTGATCCGGGTGCTGCACCGGCTGGTCGACGCCGGCAACACGCTGGTGGTGGTCGAGCACAACCTCGACATCTGGGCCGAGGCCGACTGGATCGTCGACCTCGGCCCCGAGGGTGGCGCCGGGGGCGGCCGCATCGTCTCGACGGGCGCGCCGGCTGCGCTGGCCGCCCGCGCCGGCACGCACAC
>CALMSQ010000219.1:0-3979 GCA_937872345.1 uncultured Burkholderiales bacterium
TCGCAGAAGATGGTGGTCGAGCTGCTGCTGGCCGACGCGCCCGAGGCCGATCGCCGCGAGGACTCGGAACTGCGCCACTGGGCGCGCGCGCTCGGGGTCGCGGCGTCGCGCTTTGCGCCGCGCGATCAGCCGGCGCCCGACTTCAGCCACCCGGCGATCGCGGTGCAGCTCGACGCGTGTATCCAGTGCGGGCGCTGCGTGCGCGCCTGCCGCGAGGAGCAGGTCAACGACGTCATCGGCTACGCGTGGCGGGGCCAGCACGCGAAGATCGTCTTCGATTGCGACGACCCGATGGGCGCGTCGAGCTGCGTCGGCTGCGGCGAATGCGTGCAGGCCTGCCCGACCGGCGCGCTGATGCCGCGGCTGCTCGGCGCCGGGGCCGCGCCCGACGGCGACGCCGCACGGGTGGCGCCGCGCGCGGCACAGCGCAGGGTCGACTCGCTGTGCCCGTTCTGCGGCGTCGGCTGCCAGCTGACTTACCACGTCTCGGACAACCGCATCCGCTACGTCGAGGGCCGCGACGGCCCGGCCAACCGCGGCCGGCTGTGCGTGAAGGGGCGCTTCGGTTTCGACTACGCGGCGAGCCCGGATCGGCTCGTCGTGCCGCTGGTGCGCCGGCCCGGCGCCGCGAAGATCGCCGACACGGGCCGCGTGCCGGCGCACTGGCGCGAGCAGTTCCGCGAGGCGAGCTGGGACGAGGCGCTCGATCTCGCGGGCGGCGGCCTGGCGCGGATCCGCGACCTGCACGGGCCCTCGGCGCTCGCCGGATTCGGCTCGGCCAAGGGGAGCAACGAGGAAGCCTACCTGTTCCAGAAGCTCGTGCGCACCGGCTTCGGGACGAACAACGTCGATCACTGCACCCGACTGTGCCACGCGTCGTCGGTCGCCGCGCTGCTCGAAGGCATCGGTTCCGGGGCGGTGTCGAACCCGGTGTCGGACGTCATGAAGGCCGACCTGGTGCTGGTGATCGGCGCCAATCCCACCGTGAACCATCCGGTGGCGGCCACCTGGATCAAGAACGCGGTGCGGCGCGGCACGCAGTTGGTCGTCGCCGATCCGCGGCGCACCGAGCTCGCTCGGCACGCGTCGCACGTGCTGCAGTTCCGTTCGGACACCGACGTCGCGCTGCTCGACGCGATGCTGCACACGATCATCGCCGAAGACCTCGTCGATCGCGATTTCGTCGCCGCGCGCACGGCCGGCTTCGAGGCGCTGCGCGAGGCGGTCGCGCCGTACAGCCCCGAAGCGATGGCGCCGGTCTGCGGCATCGACGCCGCGACCATTCGCGAAGTGGCGCGCCTGTACGCACGCAGCAAGGCGTCGATGATTCTCTGGGGAATGGGCATCTCGCAGCACGTGCACGGCACCGACAACGTCCGCTGCCTGATCGCCCTGGCGCTGCTCACCGGCCAGATCGGCCGGCCGGGCACCGGCCTGCATCCGCTGCGCGGGCAGAACAACGTGCAGGGTGCCTCCGACGCTGGCCTCATCCCGATGATGCTGCCCGACTATCACCGGGTCGGCGACGAGCCGGCGGCGGCCGCGTTCGAGCGGCTGTGGGGGGCGAGGCTCGACCGCCGGCCCGGCCTGACCGTCGTCGAGATCCTGCGGGCCGCCAATGCGCGCGAGATCCGCGGCATGTACATCATGGGCGAGAACCCGGCGATGTCCGACCCCGACCTTCGCCACGCGCGCGAGGCGCTCGCGAAGCTCGACCTGCTCGTCGTGCAGGACATCTTCCCGACCGAGACCGCGGTGCTCGCAGACGTCATCCTTCCGGCCAGCGCGTTCCCCGAGAAGACCGGCAGCTTCACCAACACCGACCGCATGGTGCAGCTCGCGCGCCAGGCGGTCGACCCGCCCGGCCAGGCGCGTCCGGATCTCTGGATCGTCGTCCAGATGGCGCGGCGCCTCGGGCTCGACTGGCGTTACGCGCACCCGCGCGAGGTGTTCGACGAGATGCGCCAGGGCATGGCTTCGATCCACGGCATCGACTGGGCGCGGCTCGAGCGCGAGGGCAGCGTCACCTATCCGTGCCCGGACGAGAACGATCCCGGCCACCCGGTCGTGTTCGTCGATCGATTCCCCACCGAAGACGGCCGCGCGCGGCTCCAGCACGCGCGGCCCGAGCCGGCCGACGAGCAGCCCGACGCGGACTGGCCGTTCGTGCTGATCACCGGGCGCCAGCTCGAGCACTGGCACACCGGCGCGATGACGCGGCGCGCGCAGGCGCTCGACGCGATCGAGCCCGAGGCCACCGCTTCGCTGCACCCGCTAGACCTGCGTCGGCTCGGCCTGCGCCCGGGCGATCGCGCGGCGATCGCCTCGCGGCGCGGCGAGATCGTGCTGCGGGTGCGCGAAGACGACGGTGTCGCCCCGGGAAGCGTGTTCGTGCCGTTCGCCTATGCGGAGGCGGCGGCGAACCTGCTCACCAAGCCCACGCTCGATCCGTTCGGGAAGATCCCGGGGTTCAAGTACTGCGCGGTGCGCGTCAGCCGCCCGACTTCGGCGGCTCGAACTGCCTGAGCAACTCGCGGCCGATGATCAGCTTCTGCACCTCGGTCGCGCCCTCGTAGATGCGCAGCGGGCGGATCTCGCGATAGAGAAGCTCGACGGCCATGCCGGACTTCACGCCGAGGCCGCCGAAGAGTTGCACCGCCTTGTCGATCACCTGCTGCGCGGTCTCGGTCGCGACCATCTTCGCCATCGCGACCTCGCGCGTGCCGCGCTCGCCGAGCCGGTCGCGCACCCACGCGGCCCGGTAGGTGAGCAGCGCGGCGGCGTCGATCCCGGTCGCCATGTCTGCCAGCGCCGCCTGCGTGAGCTGGAAGTCGGCCAGCATCTGGCCGAGCATGCGGCGCCGCGTCGCGCGGCCGAGCGCCTCGTCGAGCGCGCGCCGCGCGAAGCCCAGCGCGGCGGCGGCGACGCTGGTGCGGAAGATGTCGAGGTTGCGCATCGCGATCTTGAAGCCCTCGCCCGGGGCGCCGAGCAGCGCGTCGGCCGGGACGCGGCACCCGGCGAAGCGCAGCGTGCCCAGCGGATGCGGCGCCATCACCGGGATGCGATCGGAGACCTCCAGGCCCGGCGTCGCCGCGTCGACGACGAACGCCGAGATGCCGCGGCTGCCCGGCGCCTCGCCCGTGCGCGCGAAGACGCAGTAGAAGTCGGCGATGCCGGCGTTGGAGATCCAGGTCTTGCAGCCGTCTAGCACCCAGTGCGCGCCGTCTCGCGTCGCGGTCGCCGACAGCGCCGCCACGTCCGAGCCGGCGTCGGGCTCCGACAGGGCGAACGCGGCGAGCTTGCGCCCTGCGACCACGTCGGGCAGGTAGCGGCGCTGCTGCGCCTCGGTGCCAGCCAGGCTGATCGAGCCGCTGCCCAGCCCCTGCATCGCGAAGGCGAAGTCGGCCAACCCCGAATGCCAGGCCAGCGTCTCGCGCGCCACGCACAGCGAGCGGGTGTCGATCGAGTCGAACGCGCCGCCCCAGGCCTTGCCAGCGCAATAGCGCAGCCAGCCGTCGCGGCCCAGGTCGGCGACCAGCTGCCGGCAGGCCGCGTCGACGTCGGGTTCGTGCTCGTCCGCGAGCCGGGTGGCGGCCCACTGCTCGAGCGCGCGCGCCTGTTCGCGATGGGCGTCGTCGAGGAAAGGCCAGGCGTAATGACTGCGGTCGGGCATCGGGTTCTCCGGGGGCGCGGCGGGGCGGGCGATTGCGATCGGCATGGGGCCCGGATGCCGGAATCGTCAGGCTCGGCGGCGCTTGATTTCTCCGGGCGATGCGCCTAGGATACTGAATGAGCGTTCATTCAGTCAAGCAGGAACCCGCTGAATTCCCTGCGCTGCCCGTCGGTTCACGACCCGGACGGCGCGACATCCCGGAGATCATCGCATGTACAAGCTGAAAGCGGCAGAGTGGCGTCCCCAGCACTTCAAGTGGCAGGTGCAGGACAACGTGGCGATCGTCACGCTGAACCGGCCCGAGCG
>CALMSQ010000220.1:0-18705 GCA_937872345.1 uncultured Burkholderiales bacterium
GGTCGCCGGCGGGCTGCGGCACCGGCTGCACCGGTTCGAGCGCGGCCTGCAGCGCCGCCGGCGCGCGGCCGGTGAGCACCGCCAGCGCGTGTTGCGCCTGCGCGATGGCGGACTCGAGCACGGGGATCTGCGCCGCGGTCTGTTCGCTGGCCGCGCGCGCCTGCTCGAGCTCGACCGAGGTCGCGAGCCCCGCCTGCACGCGCCAGCGCGCGAGCTGCAGCGTCTCGGTCTGCGTGGCGAGGTTGCGCCGCGCGATCTCCAGCCTCGCCTGCTGGCTGCGCAGGTCGAGGTAGGCGAGCGCGACCTCGGCCGCCAGCGAGACCTGCGTGTCGGCCAGGCTCTCCTGAGCGGCGCGCACGTCGGCCTCGGCGGCCCGGACGGCGCTGCGCTGGCCGCCGAACACGTCGAGCTCCCAGCCGGCGTCGAGGCCCGCCTGGAACCGGTTGGCCGCGTTGCCGCCGGCCGGCCTCGCGCGCTGCGCCGAGCCCGATGCCGAGACGTTCGGCAGCAGACCGGCCGCCTGCACGTCGCGAAGCGCTCGCGCCTGGGCAAGTGCGGCGCGCGCGCCACGCAGGCCGGGGTTGGCCTCGAGCGCCTGCGCAACGAGCCCGGTGAGTTGCGGATCGTCGAAGCGGCGCCACCAGTCGGCGAGCGCGGTGGGGGCGGTCGAGGCGGGGGCGGTCGAGGCGCTCGGCGCTCCGGCTCCGGCTCCGGCTCCGGCTCCGGCTCCGGCCGCGGCGCCGGCCGCGGCGCCGGCCGAGGCTGCGGGCACCGTCGACGTCGACCAGGCCGCCGGAATCGGCGCATCGGGCAGCCCGGCGTCGCGCGCCGGCAACGCGGCGCAGCCAGCGAGCGCGGCCGCGAATAACGCGGCCGCCGGTGCGAGCCTCGGCCTCTCCCGCGCGCGGGTCAGGCGTGCCGGTCCGAGACCGGGGCGCGCCGGCGCGGCGGCCCCAGGCCGCGGCTGCGCGTCGTGGGAGGCGTGGGACGGTTCGGTCGGCATGGCCCCCGGATTGTGCCCTGCGCCAATGTCAAGTTGCCTTGGCCGGATGCAAGGCTTTGTAAATGCGGCACGGGCCCGAGATCCGTTAGCGATCCGTTAGCCGGCGAGTCCGACGATTCGCGTCACGGCGCCCGGGCGTGCATCGCCGGGGGCACCGGGAACCTCCTACCCACCCGAATCCGAGGATGAAGACCATGAAGACGACCGCTCTCTGCGCCGCCCTGGCGCTCTCCGCGCTGCTGGCGCTGCGTCCCGCCGCCGCCGCGCCCGACGCGCGCGCCCCGCAAGGCGACGCAACCGACCGGCCGGCCGCCTCCCAGCCCGAGTCACCGATGGCCGCGTTCGAGCGCATGCTCGCCCCGCGCGTGCCGACGGCCAGCGCCGCCCGGGCCCCGGCGCAGGTCGACCCGCTGCTGCCGGCGTTCCACCTCGCGCTGTGGAGCAAGCCGGTCCAGCGTCGCCACGCGAGCGCCGCGAGGATCCACCCCGTGGGAGCGCTGCAATGAGCCACGCCCTGCTGACCGCGGCGCACGGGTTGGGCGCGCTCCTGCTCGGCGTCGCGCTGGTGGGCAGTTGGCTCGCCGGCGAGCGGGCGCGGCACGCGAAGACCGCTGGCGCGGTGGCGCGCGCCGCGGCGCGCCAGGGCGCGCTCGCGCGCAGGCTGCTGCTGCCCGGCGTGCTGCTGCTCGGCGCCTCGGGCGCGTGGCTGGTCGCGAGTCACTACGGCGGCTGGAACTTCGTGCGGGTTCCGTGGCTCGCCGGGATGATCGCGCTGTTCGTGTTCCAGTCCGTCTGGGCGAACACCGTGGGCCGCGCGTATGCGATGCGCCTGGGCCGGCTCCTCGCGGGCACGCGCGAGGCCGATCCGCTCTCGCCGGAGCTTCGGCGAGCGCTGGCCGAGCCGGTCGCGACGTTCGGGCACCACCTCGAGCTGCCGCTGTTCGCGGTGACAGTCGCACTCGGCGTGCTGCGGCCGATGCAGTGGAGCCTGTTCGCGACGGGCTGCGCCGTCGCCGCAGGCATCGCGCTGGCCGCGACCGCCTATGGCGGAGGCGCGCGGCGGCCGGCCAGTTCGTTCAGCAGCGCTTCGGTCGACGCCGAAGGCGGCGCCTGGAGCGTCGCGCCGAGCACGTCCCGGCAGCGCCGGTAGGTGGCGAGGACTTCCGCGTCGCGGCCCAAGCGGTGCTGCGCGCGCATCAGCTGCTGGTAGAAGACCTCGACCGTGTCGTCGGCCCGCAGCAAGCGCTCGAGGCAGGCGACCGCGTCCTCCAGGCCGCCGGTCTCGACGTGGTGCTCGACGTCGGCGCCGCCCATCCGCACGAAGCGCGCGCGCAGCCGCTCGCGCGGCGCGATCGCCCACGGCGCGTCCTCCTGCGCGAGAAACGCGCCGCGGTACAGCGCGAGCGCACGCTCGCGATCCTCGGCGCCCTGCGCGACGCGCGCGTCGACGCCGGCACCGACCGACTCGAAGGCCCAGGTGTCGACCCAGCAGGCCTGCGCGTTCAGGCTCAGCCTGCCCTCCTGCAGCAGCAGCGCGTCGCGCTGGCCGAGCAGCTTGCGCAACCGCTGCAGCGTGGTGACGAACGCGTTGTGCGCATCGTCGCCCTCGGCGTCGGGCCACAGCGCCTCGGCGAGCTGGGTCTCGTGCACGCCGCGCCCGCCGAAGGCGACCAGCGCCTTCAGCAGCGCGAGCGGACGCTTCTGCACCTTCCCGGTGAAGCGCAGCGGCTCGCCGTCGAGCTCGATCGCGAAGTCTCCGAGCGTGCGCACGCGCACCGCCCACGGCCAGTGCTCGAGACGCACGGCCGGCCCGTCGGGTCGCAGCCCGCGCAGCCGGATCAGCCCGCGCACGAAGTCGGGCTCGATGGCGTTCTCGAGCGCGAGCCGGCACGCGTGCGCCATCGTGTCGTCGCGCCACCACGCCGAATTGCTGAAGCCCTGCGCGCGCATCACCTCGAACATCCGCGCGATCGACGCGAGCTGCGCCGCGCCGTCGCCGCGCATCGCGGCGAACTGCGCCTCGAGCTCGTGGATGTAGTAGAGCGCGTTGCTGCAGCCGATCGCCTCGGCAATGCGCCGCGCCTGCCCGAGTTCGCGCCGCGCGCCCGCCTCGTCGCCGTCCAGGAACAGCGCCTGGGCCAGCGCCGGGCGGGTGTAGACCTCGCCCCAGACGACGCCGGCGTCGATCGCGCTGGCCAGCCCCGCGTGCCCGTGCTCGAGCATCGCCGCAAGGTCGTCGCGGCGCGCCGCCTCCTGGAACGAGAAGAAATGGAACTGCACGTCGTCCAGGCGACGCTGTCCCGGGGTACCGGGACGCAAGCGCCCGAGGAAGTCGCGCGCCTGCGCCGCGTCGCCCGAGGTGCCCGCGGCGACCGCGCCCTGCGCGATCAGCATGAAGTCCCAGACGTGCGCGCCGGTCTCGTCGGACAGCGCCAGCCCGCGGCGCACGGCGGCGAGCGCGGCGGCGTTGTCGGCGTTCATCCAGTGCGAGATCGCGAGGATGCCTTCCCAGCCGAGCCGAACGAACGGGCCGATCGCGCGCGCGCTCGCGAACGGCTCGACGCGCCGCACGAGCTCGTTGGCGCGCGCCATGTTGCCGGTCCACCAGTTGTAGTACAGCACCAGGTGCGTGGCGGCCGTCATCCGCAACGCCGGGTCGATGTCCTGTGCCACCAGCGCGTCGAGGTGCCGCGTCCAGCGCGGCAGCTCCGGGTGCTGCGGTCGCCGGTACATCAGGATCGCGAAGATCGCCGCGACCGCGCGCACCTCGACCTGGTGCGACGGGAACTGCGGATGGCGCGAGCGCAGCGCGTCGAACTCGTCGATCCACGCGTCGGCCGGCCCGAACTCGCTCCACGCGTAGATGAAGGTGTCGACGATGCCGGCCCACGCGAGGTATTCGCCCTTCGCGTTGCCGGCGGCTCGAAAACCCGTGTACGCCGCCGACAGCAGCTCGCGCGCCTTCGCCGGGTCGTACGGCAGCCGGCACAGGCCCAGGAAGTAGCCGAGCCACGGAACGCCGTCGCGCTGCGCCGGGGGCACGTCGAGGATCCACTCGGCCAGCGTCTGGAACCGGCCGCTCGACAGCAGCGCCGGCGCCTGCGCGAGCACGAGCGCCACCAGGCGCGGCCAGTCGCCGGCCTCGCGCAGCAGCGCGATGCTGGCCGGAGCGTCGCCTTCGGCGGCCAGCAATCCGGCCGCTTCGCGGCGCGCATCGGCGAGCTCCCGCGGCGCCAGCTGGCGGCGGCCGCGCTCGAGCAGGAATTCGCGGAACAGCGGGTGGTACTCGTACGCGTCGCCGCCGCCGGCACCGGCGTGGCGCGCAATGAAGAAGTTGCGGCGATCGAGCTCGGCGAGCAGCGCGGCCGCGTCGTCGACACCGGCGAGCGCCGCCGCCGATGCCGCGGTGAAGCGCGGCAGCAGCGCGGTGCGCACGAGGAACCGCTGCAGGCGCGGTTCGGCCTCGTCGAACAGCTCGCCGGCGAAGTAATCGAACACCAGCGGCTCGGCCGCCGCGCCGTCGTTGCCCGCCGACGCGGCCGACCCGCGCTCCAGGATCAGCACGAGGCCAGCGGCCCAGCCCTGCGTGCGCGCGTGCAACGCGCGCAGCGTCGCGTCGTCGGGTGCGCCGCCGGCCAGGCGCTCGTGGGCCACCTCGACGAATTCGTCCGCGCTCAGGCGCAGCGCCTCGCGATCGAGCAGCGTGAAGTTTTCCAGCGTGCGCAGCCGTGTCAGCGCCGGCGGCGGCTCGGCGCGGCTCGTCACGATGACCGACAGGCCGGGCGGTACCTCGGCCAGCCCCTCGCGCAGCGCGACGTGCACCGGCGAGTCGGCGGCGAGCTGGTGGTAATCGTCGAAGACCAGCATCGGCACGCTTCGCATCCGCACGAAGAAGCGGCGGAACCAGTTGCGCGCGAACACAGGCAGGCCGGCCAGGTACTCGGCGGTGAAGTCCGGCAGCGGCTCGGTCCTGCGGCCGCCGCGCACCGCCGCCGCCTGCCCGAGGTCGTGGAAGAACGACGCGACGTCGCCGTCGGCGGCGTCGATCCGGTACCAGGCGGCGCGCAGCCGACGCGCCTGCAGGTAGCTGGCGACCAGCGTCGTCTTGCCCGAACCGGCGGGCGCGGCGATCCACGTGACGCCGCCCGCGGCGCGCGCCGCGTCGAGCCGGCCGAATAGCCGGGCCCGCGGCCAGGCGCGATGGGGCTGCGGCGCGGTCAGCTTGGCCAGACTGAGCGGCCGCTGTCCTGCCTGAATCTGCATGATCGATACAGGATATGAACTTCGGGCGCGGGCGGCAACACGCCCGCGCAGCGAACCGGTTGCCCGCTTGCGCAGCCGCCCGCGGCGCTGCATATTCCACCGTTCGGGTCGTTTCGATCGGGAGGGGCAGATGCCCGCCCGTGTCCGCCGAATGCTGTGCGCGCTGGCGGCGACGCTGCCGGGCCTGGTCGCCTGGAGCCTCGCATGGGAAAGCGCTTGCGCCAGCGAGGCGACGTTGCAGCGGGCGCTGCGCCTGGACACCGCTCGCCTGATCGACCGGCGCGATCCGGCGACCCCCGCCGACATCGTCGCCGACCGGCCGAACCCCGGCGCCACCCCCGCGTCGTTGCCGATCAGATTGCCCGCGCGCATCCACCGCGACGACGGCAATGCCAGCGCCGTGCTGTGGCTCGAGATCGACCTGCCAGGACGCGAGGCGATGCCGCCGGCGCCCGCGATCTACCTGCCGCGCATGAACGACGGCGGCGCGTTCTACCTGAACGGTGCGCCGGTGTTCTCGTTGCCGTGGTCGGACGCGCTGACCCGCGTGCGCTGGCGCCGCGCCCGCTGGTTCGTGCTGCCCGACGAGCACGTCGCCGCGCACGCGAACCGCCTGACGATGAAGATCGTCAATCGCGACTTCCTGGTCGACGTGCCGTACCTGCTGCTGGGCGAGCGCGACGAGATGGAGCGCGCGGCCGAGGATCGCCAGTGGCTCGACCAGTACGGTTCGCAGTTCACCGGCTTCACGGCCGCCATCGTCGGCGCCTTCATGCTCGCGATCTGGTGGGCCCGGCGCCGCGAGCCGCACTACCTGCTGTTCGGACTGTCGAGCCTGCTGTGGGCGGTGCGCACGCTGAACTACAGCGTCGAGACGATGCCGACCGAGCTGTGGTGGTGGTGGCGCGGCTTCCACTTCCTGACCGTCGCGCTGGCGACGATGACGCTGGCCGCGTTCTTCCACCTGTTCGCCGGATTGTCGTTCCGGCGCTGGGTGTGGCCGATGGGGCTGCACGCGGCGCTCGGGCCCGTGCTGGTCGTCGCCAGCGACGGCCGGCTGCACGAGTTCGTCTATCGCTACTGGCAGGCGTTCCTGTTCGTGTTCATCGGGATCGCGCTGGCGCGGCTGGCGCTGTGGGGACGGCGCACCCGTTCGGTCGAGGCGCTGGTGATCACGATCGGCGCGCTGCTCGCGACCGTGCTCGCCGCCAACGACTACGCGACGGTCAGCGGCCTGCTTCCGGTCACGCGCGTCTATACGCTGCACCTGGCGCTGCCGGTGCTGCTGATCACGATCGGAACGATCCTGTCGATGCGCTTCGTGCAGGCCTTGCGCTCGGCGGAAGACGCCAACCTGTCGCTCGCCGCACGGCTGGCGGAGAAGGAGCGCGAACTCGAAGCGCACTACGAGCGGGTTGCGGAGATCGAGCGGCGCGAAGCGAGCGCGGCCGAACGGCAGCGGATCATGCACGACATGCACGACGGGCTCGGCGCGCAGCTCGTGTCGACGCTGGTGATGGTCGAACGCGGCGCCGCGCCGCCGGACGAGGTGGCGCGCCTGCTGCGCGAGGCGATGGACGAGATGCGGCTGGCGATCGACGCGTTCGGCCAGGCCGACTCCGACCTGCAGGCGGCGCTCGCGAACCTGCGCTTTCGCATGGAGCCTCGGCTCAAGGCGGCGGGGATTGCGCTCGACTGGCAGTCCGACGAAGCGTTCGACGCGGTGCAACTCGGCGACGAGCGTTCGCTGCACCTGCTGCGGATCGTCCAGGAGGCGCTGTCGAACGCGATGCGCCACAGCGGCGCGAAGCTGCTGAAGGTGCGCATGGCCGTCGACCACGATACCTGCCGCGTGGTGATCGAGGACGACGGCGTCGGCCTGCCTGCCGACCGCCCGCGCGCGGGGCACGGCCTCGAGAACATGCGGCGCCGGGCCCACGCGCTGGGCGGCGAAGCGCGCATCGACAGCGGCCCGCAGGGCACCATCGTCGCGGTCCACTTCCCGGCCCCCCGGGGCGACGCGGCCCGCCCGGCGGAGGATCGCGCGACCGGCAGCGTGGTGGCGCTCAGGCCGCGCGCGGCCGCGCTCCATCCCGCGAACGCGGCTTCTCCGCCGCGGCGCTGAGTGGAAGAATCGCCGCTGGGTCGAAGCGGAGGCAAGCGACATGGCCACCACGGTGTTGATCGTCGAGGACGAACCGACCTTCCAGCGCCGGCTCTCGGACGCGGTGCACGCCGATCCGCAGCTGAGCCTGGTCGGCGTGGTGTCGAACGGGAACGCGGCGAAGGCGCTCCTCGACGCGCAGCCGCCGGACGTGATGCTGGTCGACCTCGGCCTGCCCGACGTCGACGGCCTCGACGTGATCCGCCACGCGGCGCGCCATCACCCCGGCTGCGACGTGATGGTCGTCACCGTCTTCGGCGACGAAGGGCACCTGATGTCGAGCATCGAGGCCGGTGCGACCGGCTACCTGCTGAAGGACGCGAGCAACGAGCGCATCGCGGCCGCGATCCACGAATTGCGCGCCGGCGGCGCGCCGATCAGCCCCGGCCTCGCGCGTCGCGTGCTCGCGCGCCTGCGCGTCGGCGGCGCGACACGCAACGGTGTCCCGGTCGCGACGGCGGCGACAGGCGCTGCGGCTGCGGGGACGGCGGCTGCGGCACCGCAGGGCGAGCCGGCGGGCGTCGATACGCCGCTGACCGAGCGCGAAACCGAGATCCTGCGGATGATCGCCAAGGGCCTGAGCTTCGAGACCGTCGCCGGCGTGCTCGGGATCTCGGCGCACACGGTCGTCACGCACGTGAAGAAGATCTACCGCAAGCTCGCCGTGCACTCGCGCGGCGAGGCGGTCTACGAAGCGGGGCAGATGGGCCTGCTCTGAGCGGCGACATGCCCGCGCCCTAGGCGGATTCGGGAGCGGCCGATCCGGGCGCAGTTCGCAGCAGAACGGTGGTGGTCGGGAATGGAATCTCGACGCCCGCCTGCGGCAGTTGTCGGGCAGCCTGCTCGAGCAAATCGGACTTCAGTTGCGCGGCGACTCCGGCGTCGGCGCACCAGCAACGCAGCGAAAGATCGACGCTCGAAGGGCCCAGGCCGATGACTGGGCACGTGAACGGCGCCTTCGCACCGGGATGCGACCGCGCCAGCCCGAGCAGGATCTCGCGCGCCCGGTCGATGTCCGCGCCGTAGGCGATGCTCACCGGCACGATCGCCATGGCCTTCGGATCGACACTCGAGAGGTTGAGCACCACCTGGCTGGCGATTCCGCTGTTGGGCAACACGATGCGCCGGTTGTCGTAGGTGCGCAGGACCGTGTAGCCGAGCGTGAGGCTCTCGACCGTGCCGGTCTCGACGCCGGTTGGCGCGCTGACCTGAAGCCGATCGCCGACGCGGAACGGCCGGTACAGCAAGAGCGCGAAGCCGGCGATCAGGTTGCCCAGGGTGCTCTGCGCCGCGAGGCCGACCACGATCGAGATCACGCTCGCGCCGGCCAGCAGCGCGGTACCCAGGTTTCGCAGCGCGGGAATGAGATGCGCGTATGCCACCAGCACGACGACCCAGACGGCCACGCTTGCCAGTCCTTTCAGGAAGTCGAGCGCCATCGGGTCCAGCCGATGCTGGGTATCGCGCGCGCGAGCGGCGCGGATGACGCGACGCGTCAGCAGGTCGAGCACCGCGCCCAGCAGCAGGAAGAGCAGCAGGTAGAACAGCGCACCCGCGAGGCTGTCCGGGTGCACGCGCTGAGTGAGGAATGTCTCGACCCGATCCATCTCCGTCAGAACCTGGCGTTCACCGTGCCGCCCCCATGGATCTGGCATTCGCCTTCCCCGCCGCCCGCCATGCCGCGGGCCGGCGCGATCAGGTGCATGCGGCAGCGCATGCGCTTGCCGTCGTCGTTGCGCAAGTTCGCGACCACCTTGCCAGTGTAGCGCGTGATGAACTGTGTCACGGCGTACGGTTCGTACGCGTCGGGTCCCCAATAGTGCCAGTCGTACCAGCCCTCGGGCCAGCCGTTCCACAGCGGCTCGATCGACCGACGCTCCGTCTGCCGGGTGATCTGGAAGAAACGTCCCCGATAGGTCGCGTCGGGCAGCCTCGCGGTCATCGTTCCGCTGATGCCGCCGTCGTCGCTCTTCCAGGAGAACAGCACCGGCTGGTCGCCCTCGCCCTTGCGAACCAGTTCGCCGCCACCCATGCCGCTGGTCGCGCAGGCGCCGAGCGCCAGCACTGCGGCGGCAACGGCCGCAGTCGCCAGGGGTCTCGCGATCGTCTTCATCGGAGCTCCCTCAGGCGCCCACGTCGAGCGGTGAAGCACGCGACTTCGAACCGAAGGATCGCTCTAACCGGCTCAGTGAGCCGCTCAGCGAATCGCCCAGCGAGTCGAACCCGCGGGCGACTTCGGCCCGAGCCCACGCACCGCCGCTCGCCAGCCTGCGGCCGATCGCGCGCGCCTCGGTCGCCGCGGCCTGGTAGTCCTTCCTTGCAAAGTCCTCGACCGCCGCGCCGACATGTCGCTGCGGCTCGGCGGGCGTGGACGCGGGATTCTCCTGCGCCAAAACGGCGCGGGTGGCAGCTTGGGCCTGGACGGCCAACGGCGCCTGCGCGAGCGCAAGCAGCGCGACCGCACAGGCGATCAGGATGGAACGGAGCCTCATGGTGATGTCCTCCAGTAGCGGGATGAACTCCGCGAGAACGCATCGAGCGCGTTCACGCGGCGGTGTGGGCCTGCACGTCGGTGCTGCCGGCAGCCGTCAGGACTTCGCGGGCGCGGCCGACGGTGTCGGCATCACCGTGGACGATGACGATGAACTTGTCGGCCTTGAGCGCAGTCTCGTAGCGCAGCACCGAGTCCCTCGGCACACCGAGCGCGGTGAGCGCGCCGACCAGGGCGCTCAAGCCGCCGCCGAGCACCGCGCCTTGCAGGCCGCCGGCGATCGTGGCCGCGATCGGGCCCAGCACGACGATGTGGCCGACCACCGGCACGAACATCAGCGCCGAGCCGAACAGGATCCCGGCCAGGCCTCCCCAGAACGCGCCGAACTTGCCGAAGTACCGGGCGCGGTCGCCGGCGTTGAAGTAGCCCACCGGCTGCTCCTCGGTGTGGTAGTCCTTGCCGATGATGGAGATGGCCTTCATGTCGAATCGGGCCTTGGCCAGCCGGCGCACGGCATCCTCCGCCAGGACGTGCGAATCGTAGACGGCCACTGCGATGTCGGTGTTGCTCATGTCGAACTCCGTGTGTTGAGGCGGTTCGGCAGCCGTGTGCTGCCGATGCGATCAATGTAGGGAGCGCGAACGCCCGTTCACAGTGGCGGAGGTCATCTCGTGGGCGGGGCAATGGTCATGTCGCGGTCAGTGCGGCGACGTGACCTGCGTCATCGCGCGGTGTCGCCACCGCCGCCGAGTCCGTAAACCGACTGCGGGGACAGCCGCTGCGACACCAGTGTCGCAAGCACGGTGGCCGGCAGCAGCACCGGAAGCAGCGCGTATTGTCCGGTCATCTCGACCACCATGAGGGCCGCCATGACCGGCGCGTGGGTCGTCGCAGCCAGCGCAATCGCCATGCCCACGACCGCATAGACGGGCTCGGCGACGGACGACACCCCCAGTGTCGCGAGCGCGGCCGCGGCCAGCGAGCCGGCGGCGGCGCCGACGAAAAGCGTCGGCGTGAAGACGCCGCCGGGCGCGCCCGAGCCGGTGGTGGCGGCGATCGCCATCAGCTTGAGCCCGAGCACGATCGCCAACACCGCCCAGGACGCCGGGGCAGTGAGCTGCGACTCGATGCTGCTGTAGCCGTTGCCCCAGACCTCGGGTCGCCACAGCGAGAGCAGGCCCACGACCAGCCCGCCCACCGCGAACGCCAGCGGCAGCGGCAGGCGTGAGCGCACGTATAGCGCGCGCGCCGCACGTAGCCAGGACAGCAGCGTGGCGCCAGCGACGCCGCCGAGCAGGCCCAGCCCCATCATGGCGGCGACCTGTGCGACCTGCGGCATAGGGACCGCCGGCACTGCGAACAACACCGAGCGCTCTCCCAGCGCCACGGTCAGGCCGTACGCCATGACGGCGGCGACCACCACCGGCCCGAGTTGCGCGAGCGCGAGCGATCCCAGCAGGATCTCCGCGACGAATACCGCGCCGGCCAGCGGTGCCTGGTAGGCCGCTGCCAGCCCCGCCGCCGCGCCGCAGCTGACGACGAGCCGCAGGTCCACGCTTCGTCCGAGCCCGCGCCCGAGCGTCGAGCCCAGCATCGCAGCCAGCAGCACCATCGCCCCCTCCCGTCCGACGGCACCGCCCGTGCTCACCACCAGCAGCGACGCCGCCACCTTCAGGAGTCCGGCGCGAACGTCGAGCCGGCCATTGCCGATCGCCACGGCCTCGATGTAGTCGCCGCGGTGCCGAGCCGGCTCCGGCGCGCGCCCGCGCTCGCTCAGCCAGAGCATCAGGCCCGCCGCGAACGCGCCCAGGGCCGGCGCCAGGACGCGCACCTCCGGCGCGAGCCGGCGCGCCGCTGCGACGAGGTGGCCTTCGTGCGCGCCGACGATGACCGACTCCATGCCAAACAGCAGCAGCCTGAAGGCGTGAACGGCAAGTGCGCCGAGTGCGCCGGTGATCGCGGCGACGACGAGGTGGCGCCAAGGCGCATCCAGCCTGAGCAACGCGCGCCGCACGGGGTGCAGCGCGCGGCGCAGCCTGCGCGAGCGCGGCGAGTTCAACGCGTCGCCGCCGACGACGAGGACCGGGGCCCGGGCGACGTCACGCGGGAAGCTCGAGGCGCATCGTCGTGCCCCGGCCCGGCGCGCTGTCCCACGCCACGCGCGCGCCGATGAGCGCCGCCTGCTCGCGAATGCCGATCAGCCCGTAGTGGCCGGGCTGGGCACTCGCGGGGTCGAAGCCCACGCCGTCGTCGGCCACGGTAACGACGACGCGCTCGCCGGGAGGCTGCTTCGCCAGCGTGACGACGACGCTGCCTGCACGCGCATGACGTTCGACGTTGTGCAAGGCCTCCTCGACGATGCGGAACACGGTCTCGGCGGTCTCGTCGGCCATCGAAGCGGCCGCCGCCTCGGCGCGCAGGCTCGTCGCGACGCCGCTGCGCTCGCCGAAGCGCCGCAGCACGTCGTCGATGGCGGGGCCGAGGCCCGCGTCGCGCACGCTGTTGTGGCGCATCTGGCCGATCGCCGCGCGCGCCTCAGCGAGGCCGCTCGCGGCCGCCTGCTCGGCGCGGGCCAGTTCGGCGTCGAACTCGTCGGCGGACAGGCGGCCCCGCAGCTTGCGAACCACGCGGATCTGCGTCAGCAGCGCCATCAGCGAGTGCGCCAGCGTGTCGTGCAGGTCGCGCGCGAGCCGCAGGCGCTCGCGCGTGACCGCCGCGTGGCGCGCTTCGCCGGCCATGCGCTCGATCTTCGCGGTACGCTCGGTCACGCGCGCTTCGAGCTCCGCATTCAGCGCGGCGAGCGCGGCCTTCTCCTGCTGCAGGTGGCCGATGAGCTCGGCGATCGTGGCGCCGAGGCGCCCGACCTCGTCGAGCCCCGGCGGCACCGGCACCGACGCGCGCAGGCCGCGCCGCACGGCCTGCGCGTCGGCGTCCAGCGCCGCGAGGCGCCGGGTCAGCACACCGGTGACCGCGAGCGCGGCCAGGCCCGTCATGAGCCCCGCAAGCAGCACCGTGCTCAGGACGCTGGCACGCAAGCCGCGCGCCGCGGCAAGCGCCTCCGACGCGGGCTGTCGGACGATGACGGTCCAGGACAGGCCGCCGGCCGCGCGGGCGTCGTCGTCGCGGCCGACCACGTAGGCCCCGCCCTCGGTCAGCCCGCCATTCGGGTCGAGCGTTCGCCCCAGCCACTGCGCCGGCCCGGCGAGCACCAGACCGTCGCCGTTGGCCAGCATCAACTGCAATCGACGGCGAGTGTCCAGCGAGCCGAGCAATCCGGCCTGCAGGCGCTCGATCCAGGCCCAGGATAGACGCGCGCCGATCACGCCGCGCGGCCGCTCCGTTGCGTCGCCGAGCGGCGCGGCCGCATCGACGAAGCGCTGCGGCTTGCCGCCGGCTTCGCCGGTCGGGTCGGCCTCCTTCGGCGCCGTCGCACGGGATGTGCCGAGGTAAGGTACGGACTGTGCCCGGCGGAACCACGGCTGCGCGGCCACGCTGTCGCCCACGAGGGCGCCGCCGGTCGCCGCGACGATACGCCCCTGCGGATCGGCGAGGCCGAGCCATGCGAACTCGGGGAACTGCGCCTGAAGCGCCTCGAGGTGCCGGCGCACGGCGTCGGGGCCGCGGTCGCCGGAGGCCACGATCTGGGCCGCGGTCGCCTGCACGATGGACAGCCGCGTGCCCAGGCTCGTGTCGAGCGCGTCGCCGATCTGGGCGGCGAACTGATTCAGCAGGCGTTCCGTGTCGGAGACCGCCGCACGCTCGGCATCTGCGGAGACCACGTTGGCCGCCGCCAGCGACGCCAGCGCGATGATGACGAATGTCGCCCAGCCGATCGCCGCGGAGAGGTGGCGGCGGGGATCGAGCCTGGCGATCGCGCTCATGCAATCGCGACCGGCGCCTGAAGGTCCGCGGCGTCCCGCCCCCTTCCCCGGATCGATGACTCGGAGGTGCTGTTCGTCACTATGCTGGTGCGGGCCCGGTCGGGTAGATTGGCCGGCATGTCCGTGAAAGGCATTCTGCCATGCTGGACGAGCTGATCCCGGCGGTCGCTCGCGGTGCCGGCCTGTCACCCGAGCAGGCCGCGCTCGCGGTCGCCGCGATGCTGAAGTTCTTCACCGCGCGGCTGCCGTCTTCGCTCGTCGGCGAACTCCACGAGCGCCTCGGCACGCAGGCCGCCGAAGCGCCCCGGTCCGTCCGGCATGCCCGCGACCGGACCAAGCCCGAATGAGCATGCCTGCGCCCGGACTCGCCGCGCGCCCCCTGCGCCTGTTGATCGCCGACGATCAGCCGCTGATTCGCCGCGGGCTCGCGATGATCCTGGACGCCGAGAGCGACATCGACGTGGTCGGGCAGGCCATCGACGGCGTCGACGCAATCGAGCAGGCGCTGGCCCTGCGTCCTGACGTGGTCGTGATGGACCTGCAGATGCCTCGCGCCAGTGGCGTCGTGGCCACGCGCGAGATCACCGCGAAGCTGCCGGCCACCGGCGTCGTCGTCCTCACCACCTACGACCAGGACGACCTGGTCTTCGACGCGATCCGCGCCGGCGCGCGGGCTTACCTGCTGAAGGACGCCTCGGAGGCCGAAGTGCTCGAGACGATTCGCGCGGTCAGCCGGGGGGAGTCCCGCCTCTCGCCGACGATCGCGCGCAAGGTGATGGAGCAGTTTCGCGCCTTCGCCGCAGCGCCGTCGAGCGCCTCGCCCCCGCCCGTCGCGCGGGTCGCATCGCCGCTCGAAGAGCCGCTGACGGACAAGGAGGGCCGCATCCTGGAGCTGATCGCCCAGGGGCTGAGCAACAAGCAGATCGGTGCGAAAGTGTTCCTCGCCGAAGGCACCGTGAAGAACTACGTCAGCCGCATCATGGAAAAGCTCCATGCACGCAGCCGTACGGAGCTCGCCGTGCGCGCGCTCGAGCGGCGCTCCTGAGACCGGGTTCGCCGCGCGGCGCGACACGCGCCGCCGCTGCCGATGACCAAGGTCACGCGCATCGCGTGACCATTCGGTGACGTCCGGCTCTGGGCGCACCCGCGCCGCCTCGGGACACTGGCGACATCGCCATCACGCGCCCCGAGCACGCCATGATCGCTCCCACCAATACGCAGGCCGCCGGGCAGGCGCTGACCAAGGTCCCGCAGGTCAGCCTGCTCTTCTGGATCGTGAAGATCGCGGCCACCACGCTGGGTGAGACCGGCGGCGACGCGCTGTCGATGTCGATGAGCCTCGGGTACCTGGCGAGCACGGCCATCTTCGCCACCGTCTTCGCCATCGCGGTGGCGGCGCAGATGCGCACGCGTCGATTCCAGCCCTGGCTGTACTGGACCACGATCATCGCGACGACCACGGTCGGGACAACGATGGCCGATTACTTCGACCGTTCGCTCGGCGTCGGGTACGCCGGCGGCACCACGATCCTGCTGGCCCTGCTGCTGACGTCGCTATGGGCATGGCGACGCAGCCTGGGCTCGGTGTCCGTGGAGTCGGTGAGCTCGCCCGGTGCAGAGGTCTTCTACTGGGTGACGATCATGTTCTCCCAGACGCTGGGCACCGCGCTGGGCGACTGGACCGCCGATACGGCCGGTCTGGGCTACGCCGGCGGCACGCTGGTGTTCGGCGGCCTCTTGCTCGCGGTCGTGGCGGCCTATTACTGGACGCATGTCTCGCGCACGATGCTCTTCTGGACGGCGTTCGTGCTGACTCGGCCGCTCGGCGCGGTGGTCGGCGACTTTCTCGACAAGCCGGCGTCGCTGGGCGGACTGGCGCTGAGCCGACTCGGAGCATCGCTCGCGCTGTCGAGTTTCATCGTGGCGTGCCTGGTCCTGTTCCGGCAGCGGGCCGCGGTCCGCGCGCATTGAGGCTCGGCCATGCGATCCTCGCCGACCCGTCGTGCCAGCCGCAGCCTGACGGCCCTCGTGCTGCAGGGAGGCGGCGCCCTCGGCGCCTACCAGGGAGGCGCCTTCGAAGCGATGGCGGCCGCCGGCCGGCAGCCGGACTGGCTGGCCGGCATCTCGATCGGCGCCGTCAACGCGGCACTGATCGCGGGCAATCCGCCCGAACGCCGCGTGCAGCAGGTGCGCGAGTTCTGGCGCCGCGTCACCGCCACCGTACCCTCGCCCGAGTGGGCCGGCCCCGGCGGCCCGCTTCGAGCCTGGGCCAACGATCTGGCCGCCGCCTGGGGCAGCGCCTTCGGCCTGCCGTCGTTCTTCCTGCCGCGGCCCTGCGCGTCGCTGTGGCCGTGCGAGGGCGACGCGCCGAGCCTGTACGACACGAGCCCGCTGCGCGAGACGCTGCGGGAGCTGGTCGACTTCGACCGCGTCAACGACGGGCCGACCCGCCTATCGGTCGGCGCCGTCGACGTTCAGAGCGGCAACTTCGTCTACTTCGACAGCCGCGAGCAGCGCCTCGGGCCCGAGCACGTGATGGCCAGCGGGGCGCTGCCGCCGGGCTTTCCGGCAGTGACCATCGGCGGACGCGTGTACTGGGACGGCGGGCTGGTGTCGAACACGCCGCTGCGCCACGTGGTGGAGCACCTAGGGGGCGCCGACGCGACGGTCTTCCAGGTCGACCTGTTCAGCGCCCGCGGCCCGGTACCGCGCACGCTGTCCCAGGTGGCCGACCGCGAGAAGGACATCCAGTTCTCCAGCCGCACCCGCGCCATCTCCGACCTGCTTCGCGAGCGCCACGAGATGCGTCGCCGCCTGCGCGAACTGGTCGCGCTGCTCCCGGCGGATCGCCGACGCGACCCGCGCATCGCGGACGCGCTCGCCGGACTGCGCGCCGGAGAGCGCGAACCCGCAATCACGCTGGTGCACATCATCCACCGGCACAAGGGCAGCGAGACGCAAACGCGCGACTACGAGTTCTCCCGGGCCTCGATGCGCGAGCACTGGGAAGCGGGCCGCGCCGACATGGCGCGCTCGCTTCGCGCCCTCCTCATGGCGCCTTCGGCCGCCACGCCGGGCGCGTTCCGCGTCCTCGACTGCACGGCGCCCGACAACAGACATTTCCGATGAAGGAGCAGGACATGAGACTCGACGATAAGGTGGCATTCGTGACCGGCGCGGCCAGCGGCATCGGCAAGCGCATCGCACAGGTCTATGCTGGGGCCGGGGCGGCCGTCGCGGTCGCCGACCTGGACCTGCGCGGCGCCGAGGCCGTAGCTTCCGCGTTGCGCGCGCAGGGCGCCCGCGCACTCGCCGTGGCGGTCGACGTGACCGACGAGGCCGGCGTCGACGCTGCGGTTGCCCGCACCGTCGCCGAACTCGGCGGGCTGGACGTGCTGGTCAGCAACGCCGGCATCCAGATCGTCGCGCCGCTGACGGAGTTCGGCTTCGCTGACTGGAAGAAGCTGCTGGCGGTACACCTCGACGGCGCTTTTCTGAGCGCCCGCGCCGCGATGCGCCGGATGATCGCGAGCGGGCGCGGTGGATCGATCATCTTCATGGGCTCGGTGCATTCCAAGGAGGCCTCCGTTCTGAAGGCGCCGTACGTGAGTGCCAAGCACGGACTCGAAGGCCTGGCCAAGGTCATCGCCAAGGAAGGGGCCGCTCACCGCGTGCGCGCCAACGTGATCTGCCCCGGCTTCGTGCGCACGCCGCTGGTCGACAGGCAGATTCCCGAGCAGGCGCGCGCGCTGGGCCTGAGCGAAGCCGACGTCGTCGCGAAGGTGATGCTCAAGGACACGGTCGACGGCCAGTTCACGACCGTCGACGACGTCGCGCAGGTGGCGCTCTTCTTCGCGAGCTTCTCTTCGAACGCGCTGACGGGCCAGTCGCTGGTCGTGAGCCACGGCTGGTTCATGCAGTGAGCCAGCGGCGCCAGCCCTTCCTGGCCGCGCGACGTCGCGCGCTCGCCGCCTTCGCAACGCTGCCGGCGCTGCCGATCGCGACGGCAATGCCGACCACTGCTCCGATCGCTGCGCACGACGCACGCGCGATCGCCGCGCCGCAGCCGGTGCTGGATCTCGACCGCGCCGCGATGGACCTGTTCGACGCCGCGGAAGCCGGGCGCTGGGGTGACGCCCGCGACGCGCTGTCCCGCGCCCGGGTCGCTACGGCCGCGCTGCGCAGCGTCGAGGGCGCCTATACCGACGCGGGCGGGGCGCTGCATCGGTACATCGAGGCCCGCAACGGCCTGGGCGCGGACCTGCTGGAAGCGGGTACTGCCGTGTCGGTGCAGGACCGGCGCTGGCTGGTCAGTGTCGCCAGCCACGTCGCCGCGCGGGCTGGAGAGCTGTCACTGCCGTTCGTCGGTCACGGCGACGCGGTGGCGCCACTGATCGAGGCGCTGCTGTTTCTCGCGCTGCGCATGCGCAGGGCGCTGGTGTGGCAGGACAACATCGGGCTTCACGCCGCCATGGACGACTTCGCGAGGCTCTGGACGTCCCTGCGCGGCAGGCTCGGCGCGCGGGTGGCCGCCGACCGGCTGCATGCGCTCGACGCCGCACTCGGGCGGCTGACGAATCACGCCTCGGCCGCCGACGTGCGCAGGCTCTACGACTCCGTCATCGCGCTGCGGGGCGGCTGAGTCCAGGGGCGGTACGCGGGCGATGTTCGAGCCGCGCCGCGGTTGCGCTTCGGCGCGCGCGCCCTACGGCGGCGGAAACCGCACCCTCGCCCGCAGGCCGCGGCCCTGCGCCCCGTCGTGCAGCGACAGTTCGGCGCCGTGCAGCGTCGCGATCTCCTTCACGATCGCCAGTCCCAGCCCCGAACCCGGACCCGGCGAGTCGTCGAGCCGGTAGAAGCGCTCGAGCACGCGCTCGCGTTCGGCCTGCGGGATGCCGGGCCC
>CALMSQ010000221.1:0-4098 GCA_937872345.1 uncultured Burkholderiales bacterium
CACGCGCAGGCGTTCGCGCAGGCGCTCGCCGACAGCGGCCTGCAGATCTGCAGCGGGCTCGCCCAGGGCATCGACGCAGCCGCGCATCGGGGAGCGCTCGCGGGCCGCGCCGGCACGATGGCCGTGGTCGGAACCGGCGTCGACCTCGTCTATCCGGCCGGCCACGCGCGGCTCGCCGACGAGATCGCCCGGCGCGGCGCGGTCGTCTCCGAATTGCCGCTGGGCACGCAGGTGCAGCGCGCGAACTTCCCGCGCCGGAACCGGCTGATCGCCGGCATGTCGCTCGGCGTGCTGGTGGTCGAAGCGGCGCGCCACTCGGGCTCGCTGATCACCGCCCGGCAGGCGGCCGAGTTCGGGCGCGAAGTCATGGCGATCCCGGGCTCGATCCACTCGCCGGTATCCAAGGGATGCCACCAGCTGATCCGCGAGGGCGCGAAGCTGGTCGAGTCGGTCGAGGACGTGCTGGTGGAGCTCAGGGCGCAGATGGCGGGGGCGGGGGCCCCGGTCGATGCGCCGCGCGACGCGCCGCGCGACGCCCCGAGCGCCGCCCCGAGCGCCGCCGCCGCGACGCTGCTGGCCGAACTGGGCTGGGATCCCTCCGACCCCGATGCGCTCGCCGAACGCACCGGCCAGCCGATCGGCGCTGTGGCGGCCGGCCTTGTCGAGCTCGAATTGGCCGGGCTGGCCGAGCGCTGGGTCGACGGCCGCTACGTGCGCGTCGGGCGCTGAAGCGCGTTCGCAGCCGCGCGCGGCGGGGTGCCCGGCCGCACGGCGCGCAGCCTCGGTTCGGCCATCCGGCCGCCGCCGTCCGTCCGACCCCCGGCTTGCGCCCGATCCCGGCCGGCACTTATGATTGGCGCCCTTTCGTGGACGGCGCCCCTGCCAGCCGCGCCGCCCCCAGTCCCTCGCCGCCCCACCCGGGACGTCCATGAGCAAAGCCCTGATCATCGCCGAGAAACCGTCCGTCGCCGCCGACATCGCGCGGGCGCTGGGCGGCTTCACCCGCCAGGGCGAGTATTTCGAGAGCGACGACTATGTGCTGTCCTCGGCGGTCGGCCACCTGGTCGAGATCGCCGCGCCCGAGCAATACGAGGTCAAGCGCGGCAAGTGGTCGTTCGCTCACTTGCCGGTGATCCCGCCGCATTTCGACCTGCAGCCGATCGCCCGCAGCGAAGACCGGTTGAAGCTGCTCACCCGGCTGATCAAGCGCAAGGACGTCGATCGCCTGGTCAACGCCTGCGACGCGGGCCGCGAGGGCGAACTGATCTTCCGGTTGATCGTGCAGTATGCGAAGGCCCGGCAGCCGATCCAGCGGCTGTGGCTGCAGTCGATGACGCCGGCGTCGATCCGCGAAGCGTTCGCGACGCTGCGCGACGACGCGCAGATGCTGCCGCTGGCCGACGCAGCGCGCAGCCGTTCAGAGGCCGACTGGCTGGTCGGCATCAACGGCACCCGGGCAATGACCGCGTTCAACTCGCGCGGCGGCGGCTTCTACAAGACCACCGTGGGCCGCGTCCAGACGCCGACGCTGACCATCGTCGTCGAGCGCGAGGAGCGCATCAAGCGCTTCGTGCCCCGCGAGTACTTCGAAGTCAGGGCGACATTCGCGGCCGAAGCGGGCGCTTACGAAGGCCGATGGTTCGACCCGGCCTTCAAGCGCTCGGACAGCGAGCCCGACGGCCGCGCCGAGCGGCTCTGGCAGCGCGACCGCGCCGAAGGCATCGTCGAGCGCTGCCGCGACAGGCCCGGCGTGGCCGCCGAGGAATCCAAGCCGAGCACGCAGCTCTCGCCGCTGCTGTTCGACCTCACCAGCCTGCAGCGCGAGGCGAACTCGCGGTTCGGCTTCTCGGCGCGCACCACGCTGTCGA
The DNA here is from genome assembly GCA_937872345.1 of uncultured Burkholderiales bacterium. Lineage (GTDB taxonomy): Bacteria > Pseudomonadota > Gammaproteobacteria > Burkholderiales > Burkholderiaceae_E > Zeimonas. Next base: position 1,869 of record CALMSQ010000221.1, read on the forward strand.
TCGCGCAAGCCCTGTACGAGCGGCACAAGGTGCTGACCTACCCGCGAACAGACTCGCGGGCGCTGCCCGAAGACTACCTGCCGACGGTCAAGCAGACGATGGGCGCGCTCGAAGACGACCGGGCGTACGGCCCGTTCGCCCGCCAGATCCTCGGCAAGGACTGGGTGCGGCCGAACAAGCGGATCTTCGACAACTCGAAGGTCTCCGATCACTTCGCGATCATCCCCACGCTGCTGGCGCCGAAGGCCGGTGGCCTGTCGGACGCCGAGCACAGGGTCTACGACCTCGTCGTGCGGCGGTTCCTGGCGGTGTTCTTCCCGGCGGCCGAATACCTGGTCACGACACGGGTCACCACGGTCGAGGGCGAGTCGTTCAAGACCGAAGGCAAGGTGCTGGTGAACCCCGGCTGGCTGGCGATCTACGGCCGCGAGGGCGTGGCCGATGCGACGCTGGTGCCGGTGAAGCCAGGTGAGCAGGTGCTCACTAACGAGATCGAGCTGCAGGCACTGGCCACCAAGCCGCCGGCGCGCTACACCGAGGCGACGCTGCTGTCGGCCATGGAGGGCGCCGGCAAGCTGATCGAGGACGACGAGTTGCGCGAGGCGATGGCCGAGAAGGGCCTGGGCACGCCGGCCACGCGCGCCGCGATCATCGAGGGCCTGATCGCCGAGAACTACCTGGTGCGCGAGGGGCGCGACCTGGTGCCGACCACCAAGGCGTTCCAGCTGCTCACGCTGCTGCGCGGACTGGGCGTCGCCGAGCTGACCGCCCCCGAGCTGACCGGCGAGTGGGAGTACAAGCTCTCGCAGATCGAGCGCGGGCGGCTCGGGCGCGACGCGTTCATGCGCGAGATCGCCGACATGACCCGGCAGATCGTCGAGCGCGCGAAGAACTACGAGCTCGACAACGTGCCGGGCGACTACGCGACGCTGGCCACGCCGTGCCCGAACTGCGGCGGCGTGGTCCAGGAAAACTACAAGCGTTTCGCGTGCACGAAGTGCGACTTCTCGATCACCAAGATTCCCGGCGGCCGCCAGCTCGAGGTGGCGGAGGCCGAGCAGCTGCTGCGCGAGCGCACGATCGGCCCGTTGCAGGGCTTCCGCAGCCGGCTCGGGCGGCCGTTCGCGGCGATCCTGAAGCTCACCCCGGAGCACAAGCTCGAGTTCGATTTCGGCCAGCCCGGCGAAGACGAGTCGGCCGAGCCGGTCGACTTCGGCGACCAGCAGCCGCTCGGTCCCTGCCCGAAGTGCGGCGCCGACGTCTACGAGCACGGGATGAGCTACGTCTGCGAGAAGTCGGTCGGACCCTCGCGCAGCTGCGATTTCCGCAGCGGCAAGATCATCCTGCAGCAGGAAGTCGCCCGCGACCAGATGAGCAAGCTGCTCGCCGAGGGCCGCACCGACCTGCTTCAGGGCTTCGTCTCGTCGCGCACGCGGCGCCGGTTCAAGGCGTTCCTGGTGCGCGGCGCCGACGGCAAGATCGGCTTCGAGTTCGAACCGCGACCGGCGCGCCCCGCCAGGGCCGGTGCCGCCGGCGGCGCTGCGGAGGCGGCGGCCGGCTCCGGCGAGCGGCGATCCGCCGCCTCGAAGACGACGGCCAGGAGCGCCGCGCCCGCGAAAGGGGCGGCAGCGAAGAAGCCGGGCGCGGCGAAGGTGCCTGCCGCCAGGACGCCGGCCGTTGCGGCGCCCGCGACGAAGCCGGCCGTGAAGAAGCCGGCCGTGAAGAAGGCTGCGTCGAAGAAGTCGGCTGCGAAGAAGGCGCCGACCGGGAGGTCAGCGACGACGCCGTCCTCTGCGTCCCGGGCCCCGGCGACGAAGGCCGCAGCGCCCCGGAAGGCGACGTCGGCCAAGGCCACCGGCAAGCCCACCGCAGGCCGCGCGACGCGGGCCGCCAAAGCCTCGAAAGCCTGACGGTCGCTCGACACCGCGCGCCGCGGCGCGCCGCGACCGGTCGTTTACAGCCGCCGAACTCGACAGTACACTGAGCTTTTCGACCCGCAGCCGCACGGCGCGGGCGCGCCTCGCTGCCGCGTCCCTCCTTCGCGTCCCCCTTCGACCACCGTCGTGTCGCTCGAACAGCTGAACCTCAAGCCGGGCCACCTGATTCGCCGCGCGCAGCAGATCGCGGTCGCGGTATTCATGGAAGAGTGCGGGGCCTTCGACCTCACGCCCGTGCAGTACGCGGCGCTCACCGCGATCGGGCTGCAACCCGACGTCGACGCGACGCGACT
>CALMSQ010000222.1:0-2418 GCA_937872345.1 uncultured Burkholderiales bacterium
CGCGATCAATGCGTCGAACCAGCGCTTCTGGGAGAAGCCGGTGCAGCGCTACGTCTCGGAATGCCTGGCCGGCGAGAGCGGTCCGCGCAGCAAGGACTTCAACATGCGCTGGGTGGCGAGCCTGGTCGCCGAGGTACACCGGATCCTGAGCCGCGGCGGCGTGTTCCTGTATCCGCGCGACACGAAGACGCCGTACAAGCCGGGCCGGCTTCGGCTGATGTACGAAGCGGCGCCGGTCGCGTTCCTGATGGAGCAGGCCGGCGCGGGGGCGGTCACCGGCACCCGTCACCTGCTCGACGTCGTGCCCGACACGCTTCACCAGCGGGTGCCGATGATCGTCGGCTCGCGACAGGAAGTCGAACTGATCGTGCGCTACCACGAAGACCCGAACGAGAACGTGTCCTGGCAGCTGTTCGGCTCGCGCTCGCTCTTCGTGCGCGCCTGATCCATCCCCGGTTGGTCGCACCGACATGTCCAGAAAGCACCCCATCATCGCAGTCACCGGCTCGAGCGGCGCCGGCACGAGCACGGTCAAGCGCACGTTCGACACGATCTTCCGCCGCGAAGGCGTCACCGCCGCGACGATCGAAGGCGACGCCTTCCACCGCTTCGAGCGCAAGGCGATGAAGGAAGTCATCGCGGCGGCCGACCGCGAGGGCCGGCCGATGAGCCACTTCGGTCCCGAGTCCAACGAGTGGGCCGAGCTCGAGAAGCAGTTCCGGGCGTACGCGAAGGAGGGGCGCTGCCGCACGCGGCTGTACCTGCACAACGACGCCGAGGCTGCCCCGTGGAAGCAGGAGCCGGGCACCTTCACGCCTTGGTACGACACGCCCGTCGACACCGACCTGCTGTTCTACGAGGGCCTGCACGGCTGCGTGAAGACCGGCGAGGTCGACCTCGCACGCCACGTCGACCTGAAGATCGGCGTCGTGCCGATCATCAACCTGGAGTGGATCCAGAAGATCCATCGCGACACGCGCGAACGCGGCTACTCGAAGGAGGCGGTCGCCGACACGATCCTGCGCCGCATGCACGACTACATCCACTACGTGTGCCCGCAGTTCGGCGAGACCGACATCAATTTCCAGCGCGTGCCGGTGGTCGACACATCGAATCCGTTCATCGCGCGCGACATCCCGACCGCGGGCGAGAGCATGACGGTGATCCGCTTCAAGAACCCGCGCGGGATCGACTTCCCCTACCTGCTGTCGATGATCGGCGAGTCGTTCATGTCGCGCGCCAACACCATCGTGGTGCCGGGCGGCAAGATGGACCTGGCGATGCAGCTGATCCTCACGCCGATGATCCTGCGGCTGATGGAGATCCGGCGCGCCCAGCTGGCCTGAGGGCGCCCGTCCGGCGTGCCCGCCGGTGTCGATGCGCGAGACGAAGTTCCCCGGCATCCCCCCGTTGCGGACCCGCGAGCGTCACCCGGGAGCGCGGCGTCACGGCTTCACGGCTTCACGGCGACGATCGTCGAGAAGACCTTGAGCCGGTTGCCCGGCGCAGCGAACTCGTCGATTCGCGAGTCGACGATCCGCCAGCCGGCGAAACGTGCTTCGAGCTCGGTGCGACCGAACAGGCAGTGGCCGGTCGGCTCGAACATGTCGAGGTAGGTCGTCCCCTCGACCAGCACGTTCACGATCGCGACGCCGCCGGGGCGGACGCAATCCTGCAGGTTCGCCAGCACCCGCGCCGCGCTCGCGCAGTCGAAGAACATCAGCAGCCCGATGCAGGCGATCGCGTCGAACTCGCCGGCGATCTCGCTGCGCTGCAGGTCGACCGCGCGCGCCTCGATGTCGAGCCCTTCGGCGCGCGCGCGTTCGCACAGCGAGTCGATGGCGACGTCGCAGGCGTCCAGCGCGACGACCGAACATCCGCGCCGCGCCGCCTCGACCGACAGGTTGCCGACCCCGCAGCCCAGATCGAGCACCCGCCCGCGCAGGTGCTGCAGCGCCGACAGCTCGAACGGGTTGAGCCTGAATTCGTGCGCCCGGATCTGCCGGCGGAACTGCTCGTCGAAGAACCGGACGCTCGCGTTGGGCGACTGGGGGCTCATCGCGGCCGTGGCCTGCGGGCGTCGCCGGATTGCGCTTCGATCGGTCCTGCGGCCATCGGTCAGGTCTCCTCGGGCTCGGGGCCCGGGTACCAGTTCGCCGCCCGCTTCTCGCGAAACGACGCGAAACCCTCGGCCGCCTCGGGGGACTGCCGCTTCTGCGCGTGCTGCGCCACCAGCCGGCCGAACGCCTGCGCGGTCACGTCGCCCCACGCGTACTCGATCGCCAGCGCCTTGGTCTGCGCGTTCGCCCGCGGGGCGTTGCGCAGCAGCTGGTCGACGACGCGCGCGCCGGCCGATCGCAGCGACGCCAGCGGCACGACCTCGTGAACCAGGCCGATCCGGCGCGCCTCGTGCGCGTC
>CALMSQ010000223.1:0-7923 GCA_937872345.1 uncultured Burkholderiales bacterium
CACCTGTACACCGAAGCGATGCAGGGCGTGCTTCGCACGGCGATCGGCAACATCCCGTCGTCGTCGGCCTCGCGCCCGCGCGTGCTCCTGACGACCTTTCCGGCCGAGCCGCACGGGCTGGGCCTGCTGATGGCCGAGGCGGTCCTCGCGCTCGAGGGCTGCCGCTGCTCGTCGCTCGGCGTGCAGACCCCGATCCGAGACATCGCACTCGCTGCCGACGCGCAACGCGTCGACGTCGTGGCGCTGTCGTTCTCGGCCGGGTCGAACGCGCGCAGCGCGATCGAGGGCCTGGCCGAACTGCGCGGGCGATTGCCGGCCGCGATCGAGCTCTGGGCCGGCGGCGGCTGCGTCGCGCTCCGGCGCCGTCCGCCTGCCGGCGTCCGGGTGGTCGGCGACCTCGCGGCGATCGGCGCCGAAGTCGCGCGCTGGCGCGATCAGGCCGGGCCGGAGTCGCGCGGCGCGACGAACAGCGTGAGCACGCCGGTATAGCCGTAGATGCGGTCCCGGGCGATCTCGCCATTGGCGAAGAAGCCCACCAGCGGGACGTCGCCGAGGTTGTGCGAGACGATGCCGAGCTCGGCGCCCGGGGCGCCGAACAGGTGCTCGCCGCGCGCGACGCAGGACACGTAGTGGGCGCCGAGCACGCGCAGCGACTCGACCTCGAGCTCCTCGCGCAGTTCGGTGCAGATGCGGATCAGGTCGGCACGCGCGGCGCGGCGGTCGCGCGTGCAGAAGACGGCGCGGTCGCCCGGCTGCGGCGTCGCGGCGATCGCCAGCAGGCGGTTCTGCGGGTCGATGCCCAGCACGTTGCGCACCGTGTAGTCGACGAACCCGATGCCGCGATCGCGGCTCGCCGGCGCGAGCCCGACCATCAGGCCATTGGACAGGCGCTCGGCGGGCAGTGCCCGCAGGATCTCGTCGCCGTCGCGCGACTCGCGCACCTCGGCGGCGACGCCGAGGTCCTCGAGCAGCACGTCGAGCGCGGGCTGACCGTCGAGGCGCTGGATGTATTGCGACGAGCACTGCGAGATCACGTGCTCGCGCGCCAGCGGCGCACAGCCCTGCGTGACCCGTGACAGCAGGCGGACCGGCGCGCCGAACGACGCCCCGGTGAGCGTCGCGCGGACGAGCTGGCCCGCGAGTTGCGCGCTGCCCGGTTGGCTGCCGCCCACCAGTCCGCCGAACAGGAAGCCGGTGTCGACCTGCGCTGCAAGTTCCGACACCGCCGCCGCCAGATCGGGGGTCGTCGGCTCGGCATGGACCAGCGCCGTGAAATCGCCGCCCGGCTCGCGCCCGGCGCCGCCGAAGTCGCGCGCGACGTCGCCGGCCGCGGGCGCGCCGCCGCCGAGCCCGTCGCCGTGCGATCCGCCGAACACGCGCCAGCTGCCCGCCGGCAGTTCGCAGATCATCGCCGCGAGCGCGGCTTCGCCGGTGTACTCGACGCCGGCCGCGCAGACACCGTGCGCGCTCGCGCCGATCCAGTCGACGCGCGGGAAGCGCTCGCGCAGCAGCGTGGCGATGTCGCCGAGCCGCTCGGCGAGCCGCTCGGTGACGTAGACGATGCCGAGCCCCTGCGCCTGCGCGCCTCCCGGGCCGAGCCGCGCGATCAGCAGATCGGCCGCAGTGCGCCAGTTCGGGTGTGCCGCATGGCCGTGTCTGAACGCCTGCATCGGGACGGTCCGCCGGTCGGGGTGCGTGCCGGTCAGTCGGGCGTGGGGCTCAGTCCTTGCGGCCGCCGGACCCGCGCCTGCCGTTGGCTGCCGTCGTGGCGCCGGCGGGGACGTCCGCGCCGTCCGCGCGGCGCGCGCGTGCGGCGCCGGCGCGCGCGGCTCGACGCGACTTCTCGCGCGCCGGTTTTTCGCGCGTGCGCTTCTCGCGCGCCTGCGACGCCCCGGCCTCCGGCCGCGGCAACCCCACGCCCGACAGCGCGGCCGCGGCGACCTGGTTGAACTGGCTCTGCAGCAGGTTCCACCACGCGCTCGGGCTCAGTCCGGGGTCGGCGAAGGCGGCGGGCTCGGTCGTCGCCGCGCCGCGGCCCTTGCGGCGGGCCGGCTTGGCGCGACGCGGCGATTGCTCGGCGGGCGCCGTCGCTTCGGATGCCGCGACCGACGGCATTGCTGCCTGCGGCAACGCGGCCTGGGGCCGCGACGCCCGCGCCAGCGCCGAGGCGATCGCCTGCGTCGCGGGTGCCGCCGCCGCAACCGGCGCGCCGAACGCCTTCAGCGTCGCGATCGTGCCGCGCTGGATCTCCAGCGCCTGGATCGTCCCCTGAAGCATGTTCATGTTGACCGTCAGCCACTGCTCGACCGCCTTGAGGTCGGCGATGCGCTTGTCGAGTTCCTCGAGGTCGACCGTCGGTGCGAAGCTGGAGGGCACGCCGATCGACGCCCACGCTCGCTTGACGAAGTCGACCGTGTCCAGCACGTTGCCGACGTTCAGCGGGCCGATGCCCACGTTTCCCAGCCCCATCGCCGCGAGGTCGCCGATCCCGAGCTTGCCAGCCATGTCGAGGTCTCCCGATCGAGCGCCGGAACCACGAAGCGCGCTCCGGTGAACGACAATAGCAGGAAACGGCTGCCGCACAATGTCCCGAGGGGGCCCATGTCCGACATCGAAACGCTTCGCCGCATTCTCGCCACGACTCGCGTCATTGCGGTCGTCGGCCTGTCGGCCGAGTGGCACAGGCCGAGCTACTTTGCCGCGAAGTACATGCAGGAGCACGGCTACCGGATCGTTCCGGTCAACCCGAAATACGACGAGATACTCGGCGAGCGCTGCTACCGGTCGCTGGAGGACATCCGCGACAAGGTCGACATGGTCGACGTGTTCCGGCGCACCGCCGACGTGCTGCCGATCGCGCGGGCAGCGATCACGATCGGCGCGAAGGTGCTGTGGCAGCAGCTCGGCGTGGTCAACGAAGAGGCCGACCGGCTCGCGCGCGAGCACGGCCTCGATTCGGTGATGGATCGCTGCGTGAAGATCGAGCACGCGCGGCTGTTCGGCGGCCTGAACTGGGCGGGTGTCGACACGAAGGTCATCTCGGCGAAGCGGCCGCGCTGGCTGCCCTACTGATCGGGAGGAACGGATGGCGGACCATCGCTACGGCATCGAGACCCTGTGCCTGCACGCCGGGCAGATCCCCGATGCCTTGACCGGCGCGCGCGCGGTGCCGATCTACCAGACGACGTCGTTCGTCTTCGACTCGGCCGACCACGCTGCCAGCCTGTTCAACCTGCAGACCTTCGGCAACGTCTACTCGCGCCTGTCCAACCCGACGGTGGCCGTGCTCGAGGAACGCGTCGCCGCGCTCGAAGGCGGGCGCGCGGCGATCGCCGCCGCCAGCGGCATGGCCGCCGAGATGGTCGCGATGCTCACGCTGTGCAGCCAGGGCGACCACATCGTCGCCGCGAACACGCTGTATGGCGGCACGTACTCCCAATTCGCCGTCACCTTCGCGAAGTTCGGCATCGATTGCAGCTTCGTCGAGCCCGACGATCCCGACAACTTCCGCCGCGCGCTGCGCCCGAACACCAAGGCCCTGTTCGCCGAGACGATCGCCAACCCGCGGCTCAACGTGCTCGACATCGAGGCGGTCGCGGCGATCGCGCACGAGCACGGCGTGCCGCTGGTGGTCGACAACACGCTCGCGTCGCCGTACCTGTGCCAGCCGATCCGCCACGGGGCCGACATCGTCGTGCACTCGGCCACCAAGTACCTGGGTGGCCACGGCACCACGATGGGCGGCGTGGTCGTCGAGTCGGGCAGGTTCCCGTGGGACAACGGCCGCTTCCCGGAGATGACCGAGCCCTCGAAGGGCTACCACGGCGTTCGCTTCTACGAGACCTTCGGCGACTTCGGCTTCACGATGAAGGCGCGCATGGAGACCGCGCGCACGCTCGGCCCGACGCTCGCGCCGATGTCGGCGTGGCTGCTGTTGCAGGGCATCGAGACGCTGCCGGTGCGCATGGACCGCCACGTGCAGAACGCGCAGCGAATCGCCGAGCACCTCGCCGCGCATCCGCGCGTCGCGTGGGTCAACTACCCCGGGCTGCCTGGCAGCCGGTACCATGCCCTGGCACGCAAGTACCTGCCGCGCGGCGCGGGCGGCATCCTGTCGTTCGGCGTGAAGCCTTCCGGCAGCAGCCCGGCGGCCGCGCAGCGAGCGGGCGAGCGCTTCATCGAGGCGGCGACCTTCATGAGCCACCTGGCCAACGTCGGCGACGCGCGGACGCTGATCATCCACCCGGCGTCCACCACGCACCGCCAGTTGTCCGAGGACGAGCAGCGCGCCGCGGGCGTCACGGCCGACATGGTGCGCCTGTCGGTGGGCATCGAGTCGATCGACGACATCGTCTGGGACATCGACCAGGCGCTGGAGAAATCGCAGGCCTGAGCCGGTGCGGCACAATGGCGGTCGTGGCTGCAACGCGGAGGCCCCGATGGGCGCATCGAGGAAGGTCCCGATCTACTGCTATCAGTGTGTCGCCGGCCCCGACCTGCTGAAGGTCGAAGTCGAGAACGGCGTCGCGACGCGCGTCGAATCCAACTACGACATCCGCGGGCAGCACCCCGGCGGCGGGCGCGTCTGCGTGAAGGCCTACGGGCTGGTCCAGAAGACCTACAACCCGAACCGGATCCGGCAGCCGATGAAGCGCACCAACCCGAAGAAGGGGCGCGGCGAAGACCCCGGATTCGTGCCGATCGGCTGGGACGAGGCGCTCGACATCGTCGGCGCGAAGCTGCGCGAGATCCGCGCCAAAGGCCTGCTCAACGACGAGGGCGTGCCGCGCCTGGCCAGCACCACCGGCGGCGGCGGCACGCCGGTGCAATACATGGGCACGTTCCCGGCGTTCATGGCGGCGTGGGGGCCGATCGACCAGGGCTATGGCGCCGGGCAGGGCGTCAAGTGCTATCACTCCGAGCACCTGTACGGCGAGCTGTGGCACCGCGCGTTCATCGTCTCGCCCGACACGCCGTACGTGAACTACATCATCAACTGCGGCAACAACGTCGAGGCTTCCGGCGGCGTGGCGGGCATCTGGCGGGAGGCCGACGCGCGCGTGCGCGGGGCCAAGCGGGTGCAGGTCGAGCCGCACCTGTCGATCACCGGCGCGGTGTCCGCCGAGTGGGTGCCGATCAGGCCCAAGACCGACGCCGCGTTCCTGTTCGGCCTCATTCATCGCATCCTTCACGAGCGCGATTGGCGCGAGGTCTGCGACCTCCCGTACCTGAAGCACCGGACCAGTTCGCCGTACCTGGTCGGCCCGAACGGCTGGTACCTGCGCGACGCCGGCTCCGGCAAGCCGCTGGTGTGGGACCTCGCCGACGGGCGGGCCAAGCCGCACGACGCGGCGGACCTCGCCAATCCGGCGCTCGATGGCGAGTACGAGGTGGCGGGCGTCGAGCACGGGCCCGACGACGAGCGCATCACGCACGCCGCGGCGCGCGCGCGGCCCGCATTCCAGATGATGCTCGATCACATGAAGGGCTACAGCCCCGACTGGGCCGCGGCCGAGTGCGACGTGCCGGCCGCGACGATCCGGCGCGTCGCCGACGAGTACCTCGCGCACGCGTGCGTGGGCCAGACGATCGAGATCGAGGGCCAGACACTGCCGTTCCGGCCGGTCGCGGTGATGCTGGGCAAGACCGTGAACAACGGCTGGGGCGGCTACCACTGCTGCTGGGCGCGCACCGTGCTGGCGGTGCTGGTGGGCGCGCTCGAGGTGCCGGGCGGAACCCTCGGCACGGCGGTGAAGCTGGTGCGGCCTGCCGTCTCGCGCGTCGGCTCGGTGGTGCCGGGGCCGGACGGCCTGATGGCCTTCCAGTTCAACGAGACCTCGCGCGAGGGCTGGATGAGCAAGCCGCACATCCGCAACGCGTACAAGACGCTCGTGCCGCTGGTGTCGGATTCGCCGTGGTCGCCGGCGCTGGGGCCGGCGCACCTGCCGTGGCTGTTCCAGAAGCAGGCGCCGAAGAACTGGCCGCGCACCACGCCGCCCGACGTCTGGTTCTGCTACCGGACCAACCCGGCGATCTCGTCGTGGAACGCGCCCGAGGTGGCCGAGCGGCTGGCCGAGTTTCCGTTCATCGTCGCGTTCGCGTACACCGAGGACGAGACCAACCACTTCGCCGACATCCTGCTGCCCGAGGCGCTCGACCTCGAGAGCCTGCAACTGATCCGCATCGGCAGCACCAAGTTCACCGAGCAGTACTGGAAGCACGAGGGCTGGGCGATCCGCCAGCCGGCGATCGAGTCGCCGTGCGACACGATGGACTTCACCGACATCGCGACCGCGCTGGCCGAGCGCGCGGGCATCCTCGACAAGTACGTGGCGGCGGTCAATCGCGGCGCCGCCGGCACGGCGCTGCGCGACCGTGGCGGGCGCTTCGACTACTCGCTCGACGAGTCGCGGCCGCCGACCCGCGACGAGATCTGGGGCGCGTTCGCGAAGGCCGCCAGCCACGAGCTGACCGACGGCGAGGAAGTGCGCGACCTCGACTGGTTCAAGTCCAACGGCTTCCTGCTTCGTCCGTTCCCGCAACTCGACTGGTACCTGTACCCGGCGCTCGAGCGCCAGGGCCTGCGCTTCGAGTTGCCGTACCAGGAGCGCGTGGTGCGGCACGGCCGCCAGCTCGCCAATCGCCTGCACGAGGCCGGCGTCGACTGGTGGGAGCACCAGCTCGCCGAGTACGAGTTCATGCCCACCTACGAGCGCTTCCCCGAGATCTGGATCGAGTACGCCCGCGAGTACGGTCGAGATCCCTCCGAGTACCCGTTCTGGGCGCTGACGGCCCGCTCGATGCAGTACAGCTGGGGCGCCAACGTCGGGCTGCCGCTGATCAACGAGGTCGCCAACAACATCGCCGGCCACCGCGGCGTGATCCTCAACCGCTCGACCGCGCGCCGGCTCGGCATCGCCGAAGGCGACCGCGTCGCGATCGAATCGGTGTCGGGCACCACCGAGGGCAACGCCGTGCTGCGCGAGGGCATCCGTCCCGATACGGTGTTGATGATCGGTCAGTTCGACCACTGGAAGACGCCGTTCGCGAAAGACCTGAAGCTGCCCAGCCTGAACTCGCTGACCGACCTGTCGCTGAAGCTCACCGACGGCACCGGCAGCGGCTCGGACGTGATGCGGGTGCGCCTGCGACGCGCCGCCACCGGCGAGGTGCTCGGCGGGCCGCCGCCGGCCGCGCGCGCGGCGGGCGCCGCCGGGAGGGCCGGCGCATGAGCCCGGCCGGCCAATCGCGCATCGCCTCCGCGTCGCGCCCCGGCGCGACGCCGCGCTGGGGCATGGTGATCGACCTCAACCGCTGCGTCGGCTGCCAGACCTGCACCATCGCCTGCAAGCACGCGAACGACACGACGCCCGAAGTCCAGTGGCGCCGGGTGCTCGACGTCGAGCAGGGCACGTTCCCGGACGTGCAGCGGCTGTTCCTCGTGACCGGCTGCCAGCACTGCGCCGAGCCGCCGTGCGTGCCGGTGTGCCCGACCGGCGCCACGCGCCAGCGCGAGGACGGCCTGGTCACGATGAACTACGACGTGTGCATCGGCTGCGCCTACTGCGCGGTGTCCTGCCCGTACCAGGCGCGCACCATCGTTCACGAGCCGCGCGGCTACTACCGCGGCGCCACCACGCTGCAGGAGCAGGCCACTGCGCATCCCGAGCGTGTCGGCGTGGCGCAGAAGTGCACGTTCTGCCAGGGGCGGATCGACGACGGGATCGCGCGCGGGCTGGTGCCCGGCGTCGATCCGGAGGCGACTCCGGCCTGCTCGGCGGCGTGCATCTCGCAGGCGATCCGGTTCGGCGACTTCAACGACCCGGGCAGCGAGGTCTCGCGGCTGGTGCGCGAGCAGCCGAGCGTGCAGCTGAACGCCGAGGTCGGCACCGACCCGCAGATCCGCTACCTGTACACGACGCC
>CALMSQ010000224.1:0-7936 GCA_937872345.1 uncultured Burkholderiales bacterium
ACCGTGCCGACGCCGACCTCGGACACCAGCTTGACCGACACCGAGGCGCGCGGGTTCGCGTTCTTCAGGTCGTGGATCAGCTGGGCGAGGTCCTCGATCGAATAGATGTCGTGGTGCGGCGGCGGCGAGATCAGGCCGACGCCCGGCACCGAGTAGCGCAGCATGCCGATGTAGTCGGACACCTTGTGCCCGGGCAGCTGGCCGCCCTCGCCGGGCTTGGCGCCCTGCGCCATCTTGATCTGCAGCTGGTCGGCGCTGGAGAGGTACTCGGCGGTGACGCCGAAGCGGCCGGAAGCGACCTGCTTGATGCGCGAGCGCAGCGAGTCGCCGTCCTTCAGCGCGATGTCGGACTCGATGCGGTCGGCGCCGATCACGCTGCCGATCGTGTCGCCGTCGCGGATCACCGGCTTGCCGGCGCGCAGCTCGGCGCGATAGCGCATCGCGTCCTCGCCGCCCTCGCCGGTGTTCGACTTGCCGCCGATGCGGTTCATCGCGACGGCAAGCGTGGTGTGCGCCTCGGTGGAGATCGAGCCGAGCGACATCGCGCCGGTCGCGAAGCGCTTGACGATCTCGGCAGCCGGTTCGACCTCGTCGATCGGCACCGGCGTGCAGGCGTCGAAACGCAAGTCGAACAGGCCGCGCAACGTCATGTGGCGCCGACTCTGGTCGTTGATCAGCTTCGCGTACTCCTTGTAGGTCGCGAAGCTGTTCGCGCGGGTCGAGTGCTGCAGCTTCGAGATCGATTCCGGCGTCCACATGTGCTCGTCGCCGCGCGTGCGATACGCGTACTCGCCTCCCGGATCGAGCATGCCGGCCAGCGTCGGGTCGTCGCCGAACGCAGCCCGATGCAGGCGGATCGCCTCCTCGGCGACCTCGAAGATGCCGATGCCACCGACGTTGCTCGGGGTGCCGGTGAAGTACTTGTCGACCAGCGCGCGCGACAGCCCGATCGCCTCGAAGATTTGCGCGCCGCAGTAGCTCATGTAGGTCGAGATGCCCATCTTCGACATCACCTTCATCAGCCCCTTGCCGATCGCCTTGACGTAGTTCTTGACCGCCTTGTCCGGGCCGATGTCGCCCGGCATCGTCCGGTGCAGGTCGGCCAGCGTCTCCATCGCCAGGTACGGGTGGATCGCCTCGGCGCCGTAACCGGCGAGCAGCGCGAAGTGGTGCACCTCGCGCGCCGAACCGGTCTCGACGACCAGCCCGGTGCTGGTGCGCAGCCCGCGGTTGACCAGGTGCAGGTGGATCGCGCTGGTCGCCAGCAGCGCCGGGATCGCCACGCGCTCGCGCGACAGGTGCCGGTCGGAGACGATCAGGATGTTGTAGCCCGAGCGGATCGCGTCCTCGGCCTCGGCCGCCAGCGAGGCGAGCCGCGCCTCGATGCCCTCCTTGCCCCAGGCGACCGGATAGCAGATGTCGAGCTCGTACGACTTGAACTTGTGGTCGGTCAGCCGCTCGATGTCGCGGATCTGCGCCATGTCGTCGAAATCGAGCACCGGCTGGGCGACCTCGAGGCGCATCGGCGGGTTGATGTTGTTCAGGTCGAGCAGGTTCGGCCGCGGCCCGATGAACGACACCAGCGACATGACCATCTGCTCGCGGATCGGATCGATCGGCGGGTTGGTCACCTGCGCGAACAGCTGCTTGAAGTAGTTGTACAGCGACTTGTTCCTGTTCGACAGCACGGCCAGCGGCGAGTCGTTGCCCATCGAGCCGATCGCCTCCTCGCCGGCGATCGCCATCGGCCCCATCACGAACTTGAGGTCCTCCTGGGTGTAGCCGAACGCCTGCTGGCGATCGAGTAGCGTCGTCGACGGCGCAGGGGTCTGCTGCGAGACCTCGTCGGTGATCTTCTCGGTGAGCCGCACCTCCTGCTCCGACGGGCCCTGCGCCTCGCGCGCAGCCTCGGCGGCGTCGCGCGGGACGTCGATCTCGTCGAGCTTGATGCGGATCGCCTCGATCCACTCGCGGTACGGCTTGCTGTTGGCCAGCTGGTTCTTCAGCTCGGTGTCGTCGATGATGCGGCCCTGCTCCAGGTCGATCAGGAACATCTTGCCGGGCTGCAGCCGCCACTTCTTGACGATGCTGCTCTCGGCAATGGGCAGCACGCCGGCCTCGGAGGCCATCACGACCATGTCGTCGTCGGTCACGCAATAACGCGCCGGGCGCAGCCCGTTGCGGTCGAGCGTCGCGCCGATCTGGCGGCCGTCGGTGAACGCGATCGCCGCCGGGCCGTCCCAGGGCTCCATCATCGACGCATGGAACTCGTAGAACGCGCGCCGCTTCGGGTCCATCAGCGTGTGCTGTTCCCACGCTTCAGGGATCATCATCATCATCGCGTGCGCGATCGGGTAGCCGGCCATCACCAGCAACTCGAGGCAGTTGTCGAACGTCGCGGTGTCGGACTGCCCGGCGTAGACGATCGGGTAGAGCTTCTGCAGGTCCTCGCCCAGCACCGGCGAGCGCATCACGCCCTCGCGGGCACGCAGCCAGTTGTAGTTGCCCTTGACCGTGTTGATCTCGCCGTTGTGCGCGATCAGCCGGTACGGGTGCGCGAGTGGCCACTCGGGGAACGTGTTGGTCGAGAAGCGCTGGTGCACCAGCGCCAGCGCCGACACGACCCGCGGGTCCTGCAGGTCGCGGTAGTACTGACCGACCTGGCCGCACAGCAGCAGCCCCTTGTAGACGATCGTGCGCGCCGACATCGACGGCACGAAGTACTCCTTGCCGTGCTTCAGGCCGAGCTGCTGGATCGCGTGGCTGGCCATCTTGCGGATCACGTACAGCTTGCGCTCGAGCGCGTCGGTGACCATGACGTCGGGGCCGCGGCCGATGAAGATCTGGCGGATCACCGGCTCCTTGGCGCGCACCGTCGGCGACATCGGCATGTCGCGGTCGACCGGCACGTCGCGCCAGCCGAGCAGCACCTGTCGCTCGGCCCGCACCGCGCGCTCGAGCTCCTGCTCGCAGGCCAGCCGCGACGCGTGCTCCTTCGGCAGGAAAACCATGCCCACGCCGTACTCGCCCGCCGGCGGCAGCCTCACGCCCTGGCGCGCCATTTCCTCGCGGAAGAACTGGTCGGGCATCTGGATCAGGATGCCGGCGCCGTCGCCCATCAGCGGGTCGGCGCCGACGGCGCCGCGGTGATCGAGGTTGCAGAGGATCTGCAACCCCTGCTCGATCATCCGGTGGCTCTTCTTGCCCTTGATGTGGGCGATGAAGCCGACGCCGCAGGCGTCGTGCTCGTTCGCGGGGTCGTACAGGCCGTTCGCGGACGGCGAGGCCGCACTCTGCGGCGGGTGGCGGTGAGAGAGGTCCATCGTGCCAGCTCCAGAATCCGGTCCGCACGGCGCCTTGCCGCGCTGTGCGGCACGCCGTACCGGGGCATCGCGGATTCGCCGCACGTTGCCGGCAAACCCGGCCACGACCGCCGGAAACCAAAATTAAGTCAGTGCTTGCTTGCGTCGCGAACCGCGTCGGACGGCGTTGTGCCGCAGTGCAGCGCGAAAGGCGCGAACGAACCTGTCAGTATACGCTGCAACGGCCCGAAATTGAACCGGGCGGGGCGATCAGGGCTCGGCGGCGGCGGGCCAGTCCGACGCGTCCGAGCGCGCCAGGTCGGGTGCCGCCTCGCCGGTCAGCCGGGCGTGCTCGCGCAGCGCGAAGCGGTCGGTCATGCCGGCGATGTAGTCGGCGACCGCGCGCAGTCCGATCGCATCGACGCGGACGCGGTGCTCGTCGGGCAGGCGCGACGGCTCGGCCGCATACGCGTCGAACAAGCGCCGCACGACGCCGCGCGCGCGGTTCATCACCTCGTCGACCCGCGGATGGCGGTACAGCCCGGCGTGCAGGAAGCGCTTGAGTTGCGCCGAGCGCTCGCGCATCGCCGGCGAAAAGGCCACCAGCGGCGGCGCCGCGCGCACCGCGTCGACCGAGTCCGGGGCGGCGGCGTCGATGCGCCGGCTCGTCTCGCCGAGCAGGTCGACCACCAGGTCGTCGATCATGCGGCGGATCGTTTCGTGGACCAGGCGCCGACCGGCGATTCCCGGGTACAGCCGCTCGACGGCGCGCCGGTGACCTGCGAACAGGTCGATATCGTCGAGCTGCTCGAGCCGGATCAGCCCCGATCGCAGCCCGTCGTCGACGTCGTGGTTGTTGTAGGCGATCTCGTCGGCCAGGTTGGCCACCTGCGCCTCGAGCGACGGCTGCCGCCGCCGCAGGAAGCGTTCGCCGACCTCGCCGAGTCCGCGCGCGTTCTCGAGCGAGCAGTGCTTGAGGATGCCTTCGCGGGTCTCGAAGCACAGGTTCAGCCCGTCGAACGCGCCATAGCGTTGCTCGAGCTCGTCGACCACGCGCAGCGACTGCAGGTTGTGCTCGAAGCCGCCGTGCTCGCGCATGCATTCGTGCAGCGCGTCCTGTCCGGCGTGGCCGAACGGCGTGTGGCCGAGGTCGTGCGCCAGCGCGATCGCCTCGACCAGGTCCTCGGCCAGCCCCAGGCTGCGGCCGATCGAACGCCCGATCTGCGCCACCTCGATCGAGTGCGTGAGCCGGGTCCGGAACAGGTCGCCTTCGTGGTTCACGAAGACCTGCGTCTTGTACTCGAGACGCCGGAACGCCGTGCAGTGGACGATCCGGTCGCGGTCGCGCTGGAACTCGCTGCGCGTCGTCGCGCGCGGCTCGGCGTGGCGGCGGCCCCGGCTGGCGTCCGGATCGGCTGCCCACGGGGCGAGCCTTGCGGCCGTGCGCGCCCAGGCTGGCCCTGTCGTCGGCGCCACCGCGGCTCAGCCGGTGCAGGCGCCGATCGTCGCGCGCAGCGGCTCGTCGGGCACCCGCTGCACGCGGGCCAGCCCCAGGCGCTCGAGCAGCACGAACTTGGGCGTGCCCTGCTGCGCCTTCTTGTCGACGCTCATCAGCTCGACATAGCGCTCGAACGACCACGCCGGGCCGCGAACCGGCAGGCCGGCGGCGGCGATCGTGCCGCGCAGGCGCTCGACCAGCGCAGCGTCGACCAGCCCGAGCCGGCGCGACAGGTCGGCCGCCATCACCATGCCTGCGCCGACCGCCTCGCCGTGCAGCCACTGGCCGTAGCCGAGTCCCGCCTCGATCGCATGGCCGAACGTGTGCCCGAAATTCAGCGTGGCGCGCACGCCCGCCTCACGCTCGTCGGCTGCGACGACGGCGGCCTTGATCTCGCAGGAGCGCAGGACTGCGTCGACGAGCGCCGCGGCGTCGCAGGCGCGCAACGCGGCGAGGTCGCGCTCGAGCCGGGCGAGATACCCGGGATCGGCGATCGCCCCGTGCTTGATCATCTCGGCCAGGCCCGCCGAGATCTCGCGCGGCGGCAGCGTGCGCAGCGTGTCCACGTCGGCCAGTACCAGCTTCGGCTGGTGGAACGCGCCGATCATGTTCTTGCCCAGCGGATGGTTGATCGCCGTCTTGCCGCCGACCGACGAATCGACCTGGGCCAGCAGCGTCGTCGGCACCTGCACGAAGTCGACGCCGCGCTGGTAGACCGCCGCGGCGAACCCCGTCAGGTCGCCGATCACGCCGCCGCCGAGGGCCACCAGCAGGCACTGCCGGTCGAAGCGCTCGCGAAGCAGGCGGTCGAAGACCCGGTCCAGGGACTCCCAGTTCTTGTAGGCCTCTCCGTCGGGAAGGCGGATCGACACGCGCGCTGCCGCCCCGGCCAGCGACTCGGCGAGCCGCGCCTCGTACAGCTCGCCGACCGTGTCGTTGCTGACCACCGCGACCTGGCGGCCCTGCGCCAGTTTCGCCAGCGCGTCGCTGCCGCCGAGCAGCCCGGCTCCGATGAGGATCGGGTAGCTACGCTCGCCGAGCGAAACACGCAGTTCGCGAACAGTCATGCGGCACGGGGGTGGGGCCTCAGCCGGACCCGGAGCCGGGCCCGGAGTCGGCCCGGGATTCGGCCCGGATTTCTTCGGGAAGACGCCCGATTATATCGGCGACCAGCTCGTCGACCGGCTGGCGCGCGCTCACCACGGTAAGCGTGGCGATCTCGCGATAGAGCGGCTCGCGCAGCGCAAGCAGCTCGGCAATGCGCTCGCGCGGGTTCCCGGTCTGCAGCAGCGGCCTCGTGCGGTCGCGCCGCAGCCGTTGCCACAGGTCGGCGAGCGAAGCCTGCAGGAAGATCACCAGGCCACGCTCGGCGAGCAGGCGGCGATTCTCGTCGCGCATCACCGCTCCGCCGCCCGTGGCGAGCACGATCGAGGGCTGTCGCGTCAGCTCGTCGAGGATCGCCGCCTCGCGGCGGCGGAAACCTTCCTCGCCCTCGAGCTCGAACACCGTCGCGATCGGCACGCCGCAGCGCTCCTCGAGCACCTTGTCGGCGTCGACGAAGCTTCGGCGCAACCGCGCCGCGAGCCGGCGGCCGACGGTGGACTTGCCCGATCCCATCATCCCGACCAGGACGATCGGGCGGGACGCGGCACCCTCGGGCGCCGCGCCGTGCGAGGCCATCAGCAGCGGCGCCGGCAGGTACGGCCCGGCGTCGCCATCACCGCGCCATCGCGGTATCGGTCACGACGCGCGGCGTGAGGAACACCAGCAGCTCGGTACGGTTGTTCGTGCGGCTCGTGTTCTTGAACGCGTTGCCGATGACCGGCAGGTCGCCGAGCAGCGGCACCTTGTTGACGTTGTCGCGCTCGAACTGCTCGTAGATGCCGCCGATCACGACGGTGCCGCCGTTCTCGACCAGCACCTGCGTGTTGACGCGGCGGGTGTCGATCGCGAACCCCGCGGGCGTGAGCTGCCCGACCGCGTCGCGGTTGACCTCGACCGACATGATCACGTTGCCCTCGGGCGTGATCTGCGGCGTCACCTCGAGCTTCAGGTTGGCCTTGCGGAACTGGATCGAGGTCGCGCCGCTCGACGTCGCCTGCTGGTACGGCAACTCGGTGCCCTGCTCGATGATCGCCTTGCCCTGGTCGGCGGTCAGCACCCGCGGGCTCGACACGACCTTGCCGCGCTGGTCGGCTTCGAGCGCCGAGATCTCGAGATTCAGGAACCGCGTCAGGTTCGAATTGAACAGGCTGATCGCGAAGGTCGACGGGTTGACCCCCGAGATGTTGGCCGCCGGCAGGTTCACGAAGTTCGTGTTGGAGAGCGCCGTCGAGCCCGTGCCCACCGCGCCCGGCAACGGCGTCAGGTCGTGCACGCCCTGCAGGTTACCGGCGATCGTGCCTTGCCCCGCGACGCCGCCGGCGGGAAAGTTGACGCGGTTGTAGCCCAGCCTCACGCCGAGGTTGCGCGAGAAGCGGTCGTCGGCCTCGACGATTCGCGCCTCGATCAGAACCTGCCGCACGGGCACGTCGACCTGCGCGATGATCTTGCGCACTTCCTCCAGGCGCGAGACGGTGTCCTGCACGAACACCTTGTTCGTGCGCTCGTCGACGACGACGCTGCCGCGCTTGGACAGCACGCGTTGCTTCTCGTCGGCCAGCAGTTTCTGCAACGCGTCGGCCTTCTGGTAGTTCAGCTGGAAGGTCTCGGTGCGCACCGGCTCGATCTCGGAGATCTGCGCGCGCGACTCGAGGTCGAGCTTCTCCTTCGCGGCGATCTCGTCGCGCGGCGCGACCATGATCACGTTGCCGTTCTTGCGCATGTCCAGGCCCTTGGACTGCAGGATGATGTCCAGCGCCTGGTCCCAGGGCACGTCCTTCAGGCGAAGCGTCAGGTTCCCCTGCACGGAATCGCTGGTGACGATGTTCAGGTTGGTGAAGTCCGCGATCACCTGCAGCAGCGCCCGGATGTCGATGCTCTGGAAGTTCAGAGACAGTTTCTCGCCGCGATAGCCGGGCTTCATGCCCTGCGCGAGGCGCGTGGGGTCGGGGCGCAGCGGCTTGACCTCGACGACGAACTGCGTGTCGCTCTGGTAGGCGTTGTGTTCCCAGTCGCCGTGCGGCTCGATGACCAG
>CALMSQ010000225.1:0-2226 GCA_937872345.1 uncultured Burkholderiales bacterium
ACGCTTCAGAAGCGGGAAAAGCTGCATGGAGTCTCTCCTCGTGGGGGTTCGGGCCCGGTCCGGGAGCCGGGGTCTGGACGTAAGCCTTGCAAGGTACATGCCAGGACCGCGCCGCCGCCGAAGGCCCTGATCGGGAAGGGAAAGCCGCTGGCATCGCGCCGGCGCCTGACCGGAATCGAGACATCAGGTCTCGTATCTGTGACCGATTTTCGGACACGTGGCGCCTGGGATCCGCTGCGCTGACGGTTCGCCGGACAGCGGCCAGCGTGGCGCGCGTGATGCGACTGCTCGCGACGCGGATGACGGACGAGGAAATCCAGACCGTCGCCGAGCACATCGCTGCCTTTGAAGGCAGCGTCAGGCCAGCTTCGTGAGGCCGGGAATCAACGCCGTCTGCGCGGTGAGCGCCGCGAGCATCCACTTCACGAATTCGAACTTCGTCTCTGCGATTCTGGCGCCGTTCGCCGCGATATCACGCGTCGACCGAATCTCGAGCTCGGCGAGGCTGCGAACCGTTTCGGCTTGCAGCGCGGCCACCTCGCGCTTCGTGGCCAGCACTTCGGCGTGCGGGCCGCAACGCTCGTCGATCGAGCGATCGGGCAGATCGACGACCGCTCGGGCGCGCTCGGTGGACACCCCCGCCGACACCAGGGCTTCGAGCCATGCCAGCGAAAACGATCCCATGCATCGCATCTTGGCAGCGGCTCGGCCGGGTCGGAATCGACCACACCGCATCGACCGCGTGGCCGAGTGGCCGCCGACCGGCCCGGCGCGGCGAAGCGACCGGGAGCCCGGCCGCGCCCTACAACTGCATCTCGCAGCGCTCGACCTCGATCACCAGCGCCCCGCGCGCCCACGGGAAGGCCGCCTTCGCGCGCGCCGCGAGCTCGCCTTCGGCCTGCACGCTGCCCTTGCCGTGGATGACGCCTCCCTGCCCCGGGCCGCGCGATCCGCGCACAGTACGCGAAGCCGCCATCAGCTGGATCCGGCTGTCGCGCCTCAGGTTCTGTTCGGTGCGCTCGTAGTGGCCCGCGGGAAGGATGATGCGCTCGTCGTCGATGCCGATTCGCCGCGCGTAATCGCCCCAGTTGCCGACCAGATGCGGGCCATCCGGCCCCTGCGTGACGATGGCGACGAATTCGGCCTGCTCGAGGAGTTCGCGTGCGGTGGGGTCGAGAGCGGTCATGGCGATTCCGGTTCTTCGTTCGGAGGAGCCGTCGAGCATCGCGCCGAGCGGGCGAGCGCGACATGATGTGGCTCAACCCGATGCGGCGGCCTCTGCGGATCCGGCCGGAATCAGGCGCCGCCGGGCGGCGAGGTGCCGGCGCCGGTCGATGACCCGAGCGCCGCGACCAGCGCCTCGAGCCCGCCGATCGGCGCCAGGCACTGCGTCCCGCGGCAGACCCAGGCCTGCGCAGCCGCGGTGGCCGGCCGTGCCAGCGTCTCGGGCAGGCCAGCGATGCCATCGGGCAGTTGCACGACTACGGCGCCGGGCCGGTAATCGCCTGCAAGCTTCGCGCGCCACCGCGCGAGCGGCGCCTCGGGGCCGGTCAGCACGACGATCGCCGGCGGCGACGCGCGCTCGGCCAGCGCGGTGACCAGCGTCGCGAACGCGTGCGGCACGCGCCCGATCTCGGGCGCGAACAACGCGAGCGCGCGCTCGGCGGCCTGCAGGTAGCGAACGTCGCCGACGAGGTGCCCAAGCCGCTGCAGCTGCAGCGCAGCCACGCCGTTGCCCGAGGCGGTCGCGCCGTCGTGCCCCGACTTGGGCCGCAGCACCAGCGCCTCGTGATCGTGGCTGGTGAAGAAGAAGCCGCCGTCGCGCGAGTCTTCGAACTGCGCGAGCAACGCGTCGGCGAGCCCGTGCGCGAAATGCAGGTCGTCGGGGCGCAACGGCCCGGCCTGCATCAGTTCGAGCACGGCGCCGAGCAGGAAAGCGTAGTCGTCCAGATAGGCATTCAGGTGCGAGCGACCGTCCTTGTGCGTGGCGAGCAGCCGCCCGTCGCGCCACAGTTCCACGCGCATGAAGTCGAGCGCGTGCCGCGCCGATTGCGCCCAGCGCGGTTCGCCGAACACGCGCGCGGCGAAGGCCATGCCGTCGATCGCCATCGCGTTCCAGCTCGTCAGCACCTTGTCGTCGCGGCCCGGTCGAACGCGCGCGTCGCGCAGCGCCGACAGCCGGGCCCGCGCGTCGGCGAGCAGCGCGGCCGCCCGATCGGGCGGCAG
>CALMSQ010000226.1:0-11523 GCA_937872345.1 uncultured Burkholderiales bacterium
CTGCCGAAGAAGAACTCGGGGTCGGGGCTGAGCTGGAACGGCTTGGCGGTCAGTCCGTAGAACGACTCGTACATCGCTGGGGCCTATCGGAAGCGCACGTCGATGCCGCCGTAGATCGCGTTCTCGTCGTATTTGGCGCCGGTTCCGCTGGCGGTCTGCCGCGTGTGCCGGACACCGCCGAAGAAGGCGGTATCCGCGGTGACCCGCGTGGTGTAGCCGGCGCGAAGCGTCGTCGCCCGCGTGTCGAAGCCCGCGCTGGGCGAGGAGTTGCGCCGCTGGTCGAGCGTGACGTCGATCGACGAGCGCGCATCGAGCCGGTGCTGATAGACGACGGCTCCGCCACGCTCTCGCAGCTCGCCGACGAAGATGCTTCCCGCCGTGCCGGTGCCGCGGATTCCCGACACTGCGGTGCTTGTCGCGAGCTCGGTCGTCGATTCGCGGTTCGAGGCGAACAGCGAGAAGGTCAGCGAGTTGCGCGCACCGTACAGCCCGTAGAACGCGGTGATGCGACGGTCGAGGACGGCCGCGTCGGTCACCAGGCTCTGCGTGAGCGTCGTGCCGACGGGCAGCACGATGCCAGCCGCCAGCAGGTTGGCCATGACAGGATTGATCGTGCCGAGGTCACCCGACGTGAGCGAAAGCGGGTCGAAGAAGAGCAGCGAAGCGTCGGCGCTGGTGAACACCGAGCGCGAGAACTGCACGCCCAGTGTCGACCGGTTCGTGGTGTAGGCCGCGCGCGCATTGCCCACCGTGCCGTAATAGCGTCGCGAGGCCGACGCACTGACGCTGGTGCGCGAGTTGGGCGTCCAGTCGAAGCCCGCGCCGGGTCCGTAGCCGAAGTCGTCGCCGTCGCGGTTGCGCAATCCATCGATCTGCTCGTAGTCGACGGTGCCGAAGACGCGCAGTTGCGGGTTGAGCCGGTAATACAACGCAACGCCGGAGGTGCGCCGGTTGCGCGTGACGTTCGATTCGAATTCGCGCTGCTGGAATTCACCGTACCAGCGCCAGTTCCACGGCGACGAGCCGTCGTTGACGCCGTCGACCGACGCCGAGGCGCGCTGGTCGAGCTTGGCGAGCGCGAAGTTGTTGGTGCCGCCCGCGGTGTGCGCGACCAGGTAGCGCAGCTGGTAGGTCGCGAAACTGCCGAGCCGGTCGCGATACCAGGGCGAGATGCTGAAGCGGCGAATGTTGGTGGTATTGACGAACGACGACGCCGGGTCCGCTGCAATCGGGCCTGAGGCCGACGCATTGATCGTCCCCATGTAGCCGTCGAGATCGACCCAGAAGCGGTCTTCGACCAGCGCGAAGCTGCCGGTCGCATTGAGCGCATGCCGGAACAGGTTCGTGTCGCCGTCCTGCACGCGCCAGAAGTTTCGGAGTTGGTAGAGCAGGCGGTACTTCGCGCGCGGGGCCAGCGATTCGGCAGTGAAGTACGGCGAGGCCTCGATGACGATGTCGCCGTCTTCCTTGCCGGACGGGGCGAGCAGCACGTTGTCGGAGTAGGTGGCCGCAGCCCGGATGCCGGGCGTGAAGATCGGCCGTTCGACCGGGATCGAGAGCCCGGTACCCTGGCCCGCGGCAGTGCCCACCCATGCGCCGGCGACCGCGCAGGCGAGCGCCTTGAGCGCCTGCGGCGAAGCGGCGCTGCGTTTGCTACGCCGAACCGTAGCCGTAGCCCTGGTAGTAGCCGCTGGTTTCAATTTTGTCCGCCTTGTTCAGGACGAGCCCGATGACCTCGTTCGACTCGATGGCGGCCAGGGCCTGGGTCACCGCCTCGCGCGGTGTCTTGCCGGCTTCGACCACCATCACGATCTGCCCCATGTACGAAGCGAGCACGCGCGCTTCCGTGGTCACCAGCAGCGGTGGCGAGTCGAACACGAGAATGCTGTCCGGGTAGCGCTCGCTCAGCTGCTCGAGAAGCCGCCCCATCGCCTCGCTCGCCAGCAGCTCGGTGGCCTGCTCGTGGCGCCGCCCCGCGGGCAGAATCGAAAGTGTATCGACATTGGTCTTTCGCACCAACTGGGACAGGTCGGGCTTCCCGTCGATCAGCCAGTCCATCAGGCCGACCTCGACTTCGACGCCCAGCTCGCGCGGAATCGATGGACGAGCGACGTCGGCGTCGACGAGGATGACGCCGTGGTCGCGTTCAGCGGCGATGCTCATGGCCAGGTTGATCGCGCAGAAGCTCTTCCCCTCGCCGGGGAAGGCGCTGGTGATCATGATCCGCCTGCCGTTGCGCACGGCCTGCTGGGGGCCGCGGCCGAATGCGTTGGCGAGCAGCGGCCGCTTGATGATGCGGAACTCGTTCGCGGTGGGGGTCGGCGTGCCGCTCGGCACGACGAGCCCACGTGCGCGCAGGCTCTCGAGGTGGATGCGCAGTGGCTCGGGGCCGTGTGCCGCGGCGGCCGGGGCGTTGGGCGCGGAACGAACCGGCACGCCACGGGATTCCGATTCCGATTCTGCGGGCCTGGCCGCGGGCGTGGCAGGAACCGCGGGGGCCGGTGCAGCGACGGCAGAGGCCGCCTCCGCCGCCAGGCGGTCGGCCAGTGCTTCGATGGTGGTCTTTCGCTCGGTGCCGTTGACCGCACCCTGGGGCGCGTCGCCACCCGCAGCGTGCGTGTCAGGCCGTTCCGTCTGCGTGAGGCGAGCGACCGCGCGTTCGATGAGACTCATGGCAACCCTTACTTCACGAACGGCCTGAACGCGTAGAACGCGATCGCTGCGCCGAACAGGAGAATGTAACCCGCAGTCGACGCCGAGAACGCCAGGAGGCCGACGCGCCGCCGCGCCCGCTCCGCGGCGGTGGTCAGGTACGAGACACCGCCCAGCAGCGGCAGCCCGGTGCCATGGGCGAGGCTGCGCAGGTCGAGGTAGGTGGGCCGCAATTGATCGCGCGCGAAGGCCACGCCGATGCCGGCTGCAAGCGACGCCAGCAGCACGCCCGCCAGCAACATCGGGCGGTTCGGACCGACCGGCTTGGGATCGACCCGCGGCGGGTCGACCACGCGGAACTCGCCGATGCCTGCCGACGCGTCGAGCTCGCCCGACATCTGCGCGGACTCACGGCGGGCGAGCAGCTTGTCGTAGTTCTGCTTGTTGACGTCGTAGTCGCGGTTCAGCTGTGTGTACTCGGCTTCGACGCGCGGCACCGCCTGCGCCAGCTGTTGAGCCTCGCGCAGGCGGTTCTCGAACTCGGCGACCTTGGTGCGAAGCGCGGCAACCTGCGCCTCGGCATCGGCCAGCGCGATACGCAGTTCCCGGAAGACGGGATTGACGATGGTGGTCGTGCGTCCGCCGGTGCCGCCTTCGGCCTTCGGCTTGCGTGCCTTGTCGCGTTGGGCTTCCAGTTCGGCGAGCACGCGCTTGGTCGCGATCACGTCGGGGTGGGACGAGGTGTAGCGCAACTCGAGCTCGTCGAGGCGTTTGCGCTGCGCCTCGATCCGTGCGTCGAACTCGGTCGGTTCGTCCGGAACGTAGCCGGTCGGCCCGCCGACGACGATCTCGGGCGGACCGGCCACCAGCGGCGCTTCGCCGGTGAGCTGGCGGCGCAGTTCGTCGCGGGAGTTCTCGGCCTGCCGCAATTCGAGGCGCGCCTCGCGCAGCTTGGATTCCATCTCGGAGACCTGGGTCAGGTAGTTGCGCTCGAGCCCGGGCATGAGGCGCATGTTGCGGATCTTGAAGTCCTTCAATGCGTTCTCGGCGTCGAGCAGCCTCTTCTCGTAGGTCTTGATCTGCTCGTCGATGAATTTCTGGGCCTGCTCGGTATCGCGCCGTTTGGTGCCCAGGCTCGACTCGACGAAGATGTTCAGCAGCGACTGGACGACGTTCTGTGCCGTGCCCGCCTGGTCGCTGACGTAGCTGATCGTGAACAGGTTGTTCGCGCCACCCACTGCGCCGAAGCGGATGTCGCGCATCAGCCGGTCGACCACTGCGTCGCGCTCGGCATTGGTCCTGGCGCGCAAGTCGAGGTCGGCGGCTCGCGCGACGCGCTCGGCATTCGGCCGGTTGACCACGGTCCGCGCCATCATGGCGAGCACTTCGTTCACGTTCGGCTCGACCGCCAGCCCGCTCAGCAGCGGTTTCAGGATGGTCTGCGTGTCGACGAAAACGCGGGCGGTTGCCTGGTACTGGTTCGGCATCCGCCATACGACGAAGGCGCCGACGACGCCGACGGCCAAGGCGATGACCAGCGCGCTCCAGCGGTAGAACCAGATCCCGCGGACGATCGACTTCAGGTAGGCAAGTGTTTCGAGCATGAGTACCGCACCGGCCGAGTAGTCAGAACCAGCTTTCCGGGATGATGATCACGTCCCCCGGGAGCACCTGCACGTTGGCCCCGACGTCGCCGCGCTTGATCAGGTCGGCCAGGCGCACGTTGTACGCCTTGTTGTTCTCTGCCGCGCGGATCAGCACGGCCCGGTTGCCCGCGGCGAAGTCGGTGAGCCCGCCGACCGAGATCATCACGTCGAGCAGCGTCATGTTCTGCCGGTAGGGCAGGGTCGCCGGCTTGACCGCCTGGCCCAGCACGCGCACCTGCTCGGAGTTGCCGCCGCCGAAGTTCTGCACGACCACCGTGACGACCGGGTCCTGCAGGTACTTCTTCAGGGCCGTCTCGATCTCGCGGGCGAGTTCGCTCGGGTTCTTGCCCTGCGCGACCATGTCCTCGACCAGCGGGGTGGTGATGCGGCCGTCGGGTCGCACCGGCACCGAGGTCGAGAGCTCGGGGTTGCGCCAGACGACGATGTTCAGCGTGTCGCCGGGACCGATGATGTACTTGTAGTCGGGCTGGGCGGCCTTGACGGGCGCCGGCGGGTTGCTGGAGGCGCAGCCGGCCACGACGACGGCGGCCAGCAGCGCGACGAGGATGCGAAACATCGGGCGGACTCCTGTCATTCCGTTTCGTTCGAGTATTGCAGCTTAGTGTGACTTGCGGCCCCCTGTCGGGCCGTTCGTCGGACTTGTCAAGATTGCAACGCAGTGGCGCCCGGCGCGAGGAAATTTTTCACTTGGTGAAAGCCGGGCGTTCGCCGGCGAGGGCGGTCCTGGGCCGCTCCTGCATCCAGGGCGAGGGGCTCACGACCCGCGCGTCGTAGGGGTGGCTGTCGCGGGGATAGAGCGCGCGGATCCGCTGCACGTAGGCCAGCGTTTCGCCGTAGGGCGGAACGCCCCGGTAGCGATCGACGGCTCCCTCGCCGGCGTTGTAGCCGGCCAGTGCCAGCACGACGTCGCCGCGAAAGTACGACAGCAGCCAGCGCAGGTAGCTCATGCCTCCGCGCAGGTTTTCGACCGGGTCGAGCACGTCGCGCACGGCGAAGCGCTCGGCCGTCTCCGGGATGAGCTGCATCAGCCCCTGCGCGTTCTTCGGGGAGCGCGCCAGCGGATCGAAGTTCGACTCGGCGCGCATGACCGCGAACACCAGCCGGGGATCGAGCCGGAATTCGCGCGCCATCGCGACGACCGTCTGGACCAGCTTGCGTCGGTCGAGCGATGCGGGCGCGGCGCGGAATTCGGCAGGCTGGTCGACCACCGGCGTCGGGCCGGCGTCCGCGCGGGCGTCGGCGTCGGTCGCGACCTGGACCGGCGCGCGCAGGCAATCGGGGAGCTTCTCGCCGTCGCCGTGGATCAGCTGCGCCAGGCGCGCGCCCATCTCGCTTCCGGCGGCTGCGGCGCGACGGAACAGCGTGTTGGCGATCGAGTCGTCGCGCGGCAAGCCGCGCCCGTTCGCGTACATCCACCCCATCCGCAGCAGCGCGTCCGGGTAGTCGAGCCGCGCGGCGGCGCAGTACAGCGCCTGCGCCTTGGCGTAGTCGCGGGTCATGCCTTCGGCGTGCTCGTAGCGGATCGCCGACTCGACGAGCTCGCGCGCGCGCTCGTCGATCGCCTGGGCGGCGGTGTCGGGCGCAGGGCCCCGCGAAGACGTCGGGTCGGGTCGCGGCGCATCGGTGCCAGCGAGCGTCGGAAGCGCGTCGGCGAGCGCCACGGCATCGGCGCCGAAGGCTGGAGATGCGCCCCCGAGCGCGCCGAGCGCGACCCACGCGGCGACGAACGCCGGAGCCGTGGTCGGACGGAAAAACGGGGGTAGCGCCTTGCAGCGGCCGGGGTACATCGGCGGTCCTGGACTTGCAAAGACGTATTGTAAGATCGCCGCCTCGAAGCGCGATGAATTAATTCCTCGTGCCCCGCGTCGAGCGACCCTACAGTGCGGGTCTCCCACACCCCGGAATTCGGCATCAAACCATGAGCATCGTTGCTGTTGTCGGCCTCGGCTATGTCGGCCTCCCGCTGGCCGTGGAATTCGGCAAGGTCTTCGAGACGATCGGCTACGACCTGTCGGCTGCGAAGATCGACCATTTCCGCCGCCACGAAGACCCCACCGGAGAAGTGTCGCGCGAGCAGTTCGAGGCCGCGAAGCGACTCACCGTCACCCACGATCCGAAGGACCTGGCGCGCGCCGACTTCCTGATCGTCGCGGTGCCGACCCCGGTCGACGCAGGCCACAATCCCGACTTTTTCCCTCTGGTATCGGCCAGCGAGACCTGCGGTCGTCACATGAAGCGCGGCGCGACCGTGGTCTACGAATCGACCGTCTATCCCGGGGCGACCGAGGAGGTCTGCATTCCGGTGCTCGAGAAGCACTCGGGCATGAAGTGGCTGAAGGACTTCCACGTCGGGTATTCGCCCGAGCGGATCAACCCCGGCGACAAGGAGCACACGCTGCCGCGGATCGTGAAGGTCGTCTCCGGCGACGACGCGGGGACGCTGGACGCGGTGGCGGCGCTGTACGGCGCGGTGGTGAAGGCCGGCGTGCACAAGGCCAGCAGCATCAAGGTCGCCGAAGCGGCCAAGGTCATCGAGAACACGCAGCGCGACCTGAACATCGCGCTGGTCAACGAGCTGGCGATGATCTTCGACCGCATCGGCATCGACACGCTCGAGGTGCTGAAGGCGGCCGGCACGAAGTGGAACTTCCTGCCGTTCCGCCCGGGGCTGGTCGGCGGCCACTGCATCGGCGTCGACCCGTACTACCTGACCCACAAGGCCGAGATGCTGGGCTACCACCCGCAGGTGATCCTCGCCGGCCGACGCATCAACGACGGCATGGGCGCGTACATTGCGCAGCGCACGGTCAAGGAGATGATCTCGGCGGGGTTCCAGGTCAAGGGCGCGCCGGTGATCGTGCTCGGGCTGACCTTCAAGGAAGACGTGCCCGACCTTCGCAACTCGAAGGTGATCGACGTGGTGCGCGAACTCGAGAGCTATGGCGCGAAGGTCTTCATCCACGATCCGGTCGCGGAGGCCGACGAGGCGCGGCACGAATACGGGGTGTCGCTCACGGCGTGGGACGAGCTGCCCAGGGCCGCAGCAATCGTCGCGGCGGTGTCGCACGCGCAATACCGCGAACTGGGGTTGCAGGCGATCGCCGCCAAGGGCGAGCGCGGCGCGGTGTTCACCGACGTCAAGTCGGCCTTCGATCCGGCGGCCGTGACGGCCGCGGGGCTGCGGCTCTGGCGCCTGTGAGCGCGCCGACGACCCTCATGCCCGCGAACGCGCCTGCCGGAACCCCCTCGTCCGACGCGAACCTCGAGCTGCTGCGCGGGGCGCCGCGCCGCTGGCTGGTGACCGGCGCAGCGGGCTTCATCGGCTCGAACCTGGTCGAGACGCTGCTGCGCGGCGGCCAGCAGGTCGTCGGGCTGGACAACTTCGCCACCGGCTTCCGCCGCAACCTCGACGAGGTACGCCGGCTGGTGGGCGAGGCCGCCTGGGCGCGGTTCCGCTTCGTCGAGGGTGACCTCTGCGACGAGGCCGCCTGCCGCGACGCGGTGCAAGGAGCGACCGGCGAGCGAGTCGACGTCGTGCTGCACCAGGCGGCGCTCGGGTCGGTGCCGCGCTCGATCGAGCAGCCGCTGCGCTCGTTCGAAGCCAACGTCGACGGCTTCGTGAAGCTGATCGACGCGGCGCGAAGCGCCGGCGTCAAGCGCTTCGTCTACGCGTCGTCGAGCTCGGTCTACGGCGATCACGAGGCGCTGCCGAAGGTCGAGGACCGCGTCGGCCGGGTGCTGTCGCCGTACGCGGCGACGAAGGCCGCCGACGAGTTGTTCGCCGACACCTGGGCGCGCGTCTACGGCATGACCTGCGTCGGGCTGCGCTACTTCAACGTGTTCGGACCGCGCCAGGACCCGGATGGCGCCTACGCGGCGGTGGTGCCGCGCTGGGTCGCGTCGCTGCTGTCGGGCGAGCCCGTCTGGATCAACGGCGACGGGCTCACCAGCCGCGACTTCTGCTACGTGGCCAACGCGGTGCAGGCGAACCTGCGCGCCGGCCTGGTCGAGTCGCTGCCGGCGCCGCACGAGGTGTTCAACGTCGCGGTCGGCGACCGCACGACGCTGCTCGAGCTGTTCGAGGCGATCCGCAAGGCGATGATCGCCGGCGATCCGGCGCTGGCCGGCCGCCTGGCAGGGGTCGCTCCGCAGTTTCGCGATTTCCGCGCCGGCGACGTGCGGCACTCGCTGGCCGACATCGGCCGGGCGCGTGCGCTGCTCGGCTACGCGCCGACGCACCGGATCGACGAAGGGCTGGCCGCTTCGATCGGCTGGTACGTCGGCTACGTCGGGAAGCGCTGAAAAGCGCCTCCCGCCACTCTCTACAGCTTGCCCTGCAGGGCCCGCGCGGCGTCGGCGAACTTGCCGGTCGGCGCGGCCTCGAGCAACTTGTCGATCTGCGCCTTCGCGCCGGCCTTGTCGCCGGCGCCGGCCAGCGCCTCGGCCAGGTGCAGGCGCATCTGCGGGTCCTTCGGCGCCAGTTCGACCGCCTGGCGCAGCAGGTCGATCCCCTTGCGGTCGCCGCTCGCGTTCAGGATGACGCCGTAGGTGTCGAGGATCGCCGGCGATCTCGGCGATGACTCGTATGCGCGCCGCGCGTGGTCGAGCGCACGCGGATCCTTCAGCTCGTGCAGGGCCCACGCCGCGTTGTTCAGCGCGAGCGCGTTCTTCGGATCCTTCTCCAGGACGACCGCGTACTGCTCGAAGGCCTGCTTCCAGTGCTGGCGCAAGGTCTCGGATTCGCCGGCATAGAGCCGCAGCCCCAGGTTGGCGGGTTCGCTGCGGATCCAGTCGCGCAGGAACCTGTCGGCGTCGTCGTCGCGCTTGGCGGCGCGCAGCGCGCGGTGCAGCTTGAAGCCGGTCGGCATCGCGCGCTGCTGCGCGAACGCCGCGCGGTAGCGTTCGCTGGCGTCGGCCCACTTGCCGTCGGCCGCGAGCAGGTCGCCCTCGAGGATCGTTCCGGGCACCTTCAGCGTGTCGCCTGCCTTCATCCGGGTGGCGATGCGCATCGCCTCGTCCTTCTTGCCCTGCTGGTACAGGACCATCGCGATGCCGATCTGCGGCTCGGCCGCATCGGGGGAGATCTGCGCCGCCTTGCGGAAGCTCGCGAGCGCGGCGTCGCGGTCGCCGCCGGCGAGCTGCGTCTCGCCGATGCGGAACTGCGCGACACCGGCCTTCGGATTGATGCGCAACAGCTTCTCCCAGGTGCTGATCGCCTGCGCGCGCTGGTCCGAGCGAACGAACGCGGTGGCGAGCAGGTCCAGCACCTGCGTGTTCTCCGGGTTGCGGTTGGCCGCCTCCTGCAGCATCGGAATCGCGTCTTTCGGCGCGTTGGTGTCGATCAGGTAGCGCGCGGTGGCGAGGATCGGGAGTACCGCGTCGGGGTTCGCCTCGCGCGCCTTCTTCAGTTCGTCGAGCACCTGCTCGCGAGGGCCGCCGGTGCGCGCGGTCAGCGTCGCGATGGCCACCGCGGCCTGCGAGTTCTTCGGGTCCTTGGCGAGGATTGCCTGGTAGCGCTGGCGCGCGTCGCCCGGCCGGTTCTCGCGCAGGTCGAAGGCCGCCAGGTTGGCTGCGGCGGGGAACCAGGTCGGATCGAGCGTCAGCGCCTTCTCGTAGGCGGCGCGTGCGCCCTTGACGTCGCCCTTGGCCGCCAGCACCGAGCCGCGCAGGCCCAGGGGCATCGGGTTCCTGGGCGCCTTCTGCTCCATGCGTGTCACCGCGGCCAGCGCCTTGTCGTACTGGCGTGCGCGGACATGCGCCATCACCAGCGCGACGTCGGCCTGCAGGTTGCTGGAGTCGAGTTCGACTGCCTGCTCGAGTTCGCCGATGCCGCGTTCGCTTTCTCCGCGCGCCAGGTGCGACAGCGCCAGCCCGGTCTTCGAGCGCGCATCCTCGGGGTTGATCTTCGACGCGCGCTCGAAGTACCCGCCTGCCGCCGCGGGGTCGTTGAGCTTCAGCGACGCTTCGCCGGCGATCGACAGCAGGACCGGGTCGGGCGGCGTGCGATCGAGCGCCGGTCGCACCGCCTCCAGCGCGCGGTCGGGCGCGTTCATTCGCAGGTAGGTGGCACCGAGCAGGCGATAGCCGACCGGATTGTTCGGCGCGCGCTCGACCATCGTCCGCGAATAGCGCTCGGCCTGCTCGAGCGCATTCAGCGACAGGTTCAGGCCGGCAGCCAGGCTGATCGCCGGCAGGTAGTCGGGCGCGAGGCGCAGCGCCTCCTGGACCGCTTCGCGCGCCGGCGCGAGCTTGTTCTCGCGGGTGTCGACCGCGGCACGCAGGTAGTGCGTGCCCGGCGCCGACGGCGCCAGCTTGCGCAATTCGTCGAGCCGCTTGTGCGCCAGCGGCAGGTCGTTCAGCTCGAGCGCGAGCGCCACGATCTTCGCGCGGGTTTCGAGGTCGTACGGGGACAGGTCGGCGACCTTTTCGTACAGCGCGCGCGCCGCCTCGGGCTTGCGGTCGGCCGCCTCGAGGTCGCCCTTGAGCAGCAGCGCATCGACCGACTCGGGTTGGCGCTGCAGGATGGCGTCGACCGCCGCACGGGCCCCGGGCCGATCGGTCAGGGCCTTGATGCTCGCGGCGCCGACCAGCGCCGGCGCGTAGTCGGCCTTCGCGGCGAGCGCCGCTGCGAAGGTCTTGCCTGCGTCGGCGGTCTGCGCGAGGCGGATCTGCGCGCGGCCCATCGTCGTGAGCGCCTGGGCCTGCGCGGCCGGGTCGCCGAGCGCGATGCCCCGCGCTTCGGCCACCACCTCCTTGTACTGTCCCGTCCGGTACAGCGCCTCGAGCAGCGGCGGCATCACCTTGTCGCGGTCGAAGCCGAGGTCGCGCGCGCGGTGAAACTCCTTTTCGGCCGAGCGCGGGTCGTTGGCGGCCAGGTAGAGCCCGGCCAGCAGGAATCGCCCTTCGGCGTTCTTCTCGTCCTGCTGCAGCAGGTTCTTCAGGTGGATCTCGGCGGCCTTCGGGTCGGAGGCCGCGATCGATGCCTGGGCCTTGGCCAGCAGCGCCTCGGGCTTCTCGGTGCCCGAGCAGGCGCCGAACGCCGCGACGACGAGCGTCGCCGCGACGGTTCGGGCGATCGGCTTCGTGATTCTCATCGGATCGACTCCATGGATGTGGCGCGGCCGCGATCAGCGCAGCCCGAAGCGGTTCAGCAGGTCGTACAGCGTCGGCCGGCTGATGCCCAGCAGGTCGGCGGCGCGCGCGA
>CALMSQ010000227.1:0-12134 GCA_937872345.1 uncultured Burkholderiales bacterium
CACATTCGATCAGGCACCTTGACGACAACGGCGTCGGCAGGTGTCAGGAGCAACAAGGCCCCGAGGGTTCGCGAGAACCCTGCGGGGCTTTTTTTGTTTCCTCGCGAATGCGCCCCCTGTATCGACCCATGTCGTTTCGAACCCCTTGAAGGAGGTTTTCATGACGCATTCCTCACGCCGCCGCTTCGTACAGGCCGGCGGTTCCCTGGTTGCCGCCGCCGCGGCGCCGACGGCTGCGCTATGGCCGAAGATCGGCATGGCTGCCGAAGAGGTCAAGCTCGGTCTTCTGCATTCACTGTCGGGCACCATCGCGATCGCCGAGGCCGCGATCGTCGACGCCGAGCAGATGGCGATCGAGGAGATCAACAAGGCCGGCGGCGTCATGGGGCACAAGATCGTCCCCGTGGTCGAGGACGGTGCGAGCGACTGGCCGACCTTCGCCGAGAAGGCCAAGAAGCTGCTGCAGCGCGACAAGGTCGCCGCAGTGGTCGGCTGCTACACGTCGGCTTCGCGCAAGGCGGTGCTGCCGGTGTTCAAGGCGAACAAGGGCCTGCTCTACTACCCGACGTACTACGAAGGGCAGGAAGAAGATCCGCAGGTGATCTACACGTCGCAGGAGGCCACGCAGTCGGTCATCGCGTCGATGGAGTGGATGGCCAAGCAGGGAGGCAAGACCTTCTTCCTGGTCGGCTCCGACTACATCTACCCGCGCACCTGCAACAAGATCGCGAAGGCCACCGCCAAGCGCCTCGGCGTGAAGATCGTCGGCGAGGAGTACGCGCCGCTGGGCCACACCGAGTTCTCGTCGATCATCAACAAGGTCAAGGCTGCCAAGCCCGACTGGATCTACAGCACGGTGGTGGGCGGATCGAACGTCGCGTTCTACAAGCAGCTCAAGGCCGCCGGCCTCGACGGCGCGAAGCAGAACCTGCTGTCGACCGTGGTCTCCGAGAACGAGATCGACGGCATCGGCAAGGACAACGCCGTCGGCTACTACGCCTGCATGGGCTACTTCCAGAGCATCAAGTCGCCCGAGAACGAGAAGTTCGTCGCGGCGATCAAGGCCAAGTATGGCCAGGACCGCGTCGTCGGCGACCCGATGGAGTGCGGCTACAACTCGGTGTACCTGTGGAAGCTGGCCGCCGAGAAGGCGAAGTCGTTCGACGTCGCGAAGGTGATCGCGGCTTCGTCGAACATCGAGTTCGCGGCGCCGGAAGGCCTGGTGCGGATCCACGCCAAGAACCACCACGTCTGGAAGAAGGTGCGCGTCGGTCGTGCGCGCGCGGACGGGCAGTTCGACATCGTGCACGAGAGCGGCCTGACCGAGCCGAACCCGTTCCCGAAACTGTAAGTCGTTCGATGTCCTTGTAGACGCATTGCCGCCGGCTCGTCGAGCCGGCGGCGCGTCGGTCCAGAGGTAGGCGTGAATATCGACATCTTCGCGATGCAGCTGTTCGGCGGGATCAGTTTCGCGACGATCCTGCTGCTGATGGCGCTCGGCCTGGCCATCGTCTTCGGGCTGATGGGCGTCATCAACATGGCGCACGGCGAGATCATGGCGCTCGGCGCGTATGCGACCTTCATCGTCGCGCACGTGTTCGAGCGCTACCTGCCCGGCGCGATGCACTTCTACCTGCTGTGCGCGATTCCCGTGGCGTTCCTGGTCACCTTCGCGTTCGGCATCGCTCTCGAGTGGGGTGTCATCCGCTGGTTCTACAACCGGCCCCTGGACACGCTGCTGGCCACCTGGGGCATCAGCCTGATCATGCAGCAGGCATTCCGCACGATCTTCGGCGCCCAGGAGGTGACGGTGCCGCTCACTTCGTGGCTCGACGGCGCCTGGGAACCGGTGGCCGGGATCCAGCTTCCGCTGAACCGGATCTTCATCATCGTCCTGACCATCCTGGTGGCGCTCGGCGTCTACCTTCTCTTCTTCAAGACGCGAGCGGGCTTGCGCGCCCGTGCCGTCACCCAGAACCGGGCGATCGCGGAAGCCGTCGGCATCGACACGCGCCGGGTCGACATGTTCACCTTCGCGCTCGGCAGCGGCCTGGCAGGCATCGCAGGCGCCGTGTTCACGATGATCGGCTCCACGAACCCGAGCACCGGCCAGCTCTACATCGTCGACTCGTTCATCGTCGTGGTGTTCGGCGGCGTGGCGAGCATCCTCGGCACGGCCGCGTCGAGCTTCCTGATCGCGCAGATCCAGACGACCTTCGAGTACCTGACCACCGGCTCCTACGCCAAGGTCATCCAGATGCTCATCGTCGTGCTGATCCTCTATTTCCGTCCGAGCGGGCTGTTCACGCCGAAAGTCCGAACCTGATGAGACCCTCGCGCATTTCCGTGGCGGCCCTGTTGCCGGCCGCGCTCCTGTTCGGTGTCCTCGCGGTCCTGCCGCTGCTGGTGGATCCGTTCCGCGTCCCGCTGTTCGGCAAGTACCTGTCGTTCGCGTTCGTCGCGATCGGCGTGGTCCTGATCTGGGGGTATTGCGGGATCCTCAGCCTGGGGCAGGGGATCTTCTTCGGCATCGGCGCGTACGCGCTGGCAATGTTCCTGAAGCTCGAGGCCTCGGCGCCCGAGTTGCCCGACTTCATGGTCTGGAGCAGCGTCGAGCAGCTGCCGCTGTGGTGGGAGCCCTTCCACAGCCTGACGGTGACGCTCGCGGCGATCCTCGTCTTTCCCGCGCTGGTTTCGTTCCCGCTGTCGTACCTGATCTTCCGCAAGCGCGTGAGCGGCGTCTATTTCGCGATCCTTACGCTGGCGCTTGCGCTGACGCTGACCGTGATGATCATCGGCAGCCAGGGGGAAACCGGCGGCGCCAACGGCATCACCGACTTCAGCACGCTCAAGGGCCTCGACGTCGCGAGCGACGACGCCCGCGCGCGCTGGTACTACTTCCAGCTGGTGCTGCTCGCCGTGGCGGCCGGCTGCGTGGCATGGCTGGTGCACGCGCGGTTCGGCAAGGTGCTGATCGCGATTCGCGATCGCGAGGACCGGGTCCGCTTCTCCGGCTACGACACCGCGCTGTACAAGGCGTTCACCTTCGCCGTCGCGAGCGTGCTGGCGTCGGTCGGCGGAGCGATGTTCGTGCTGTTCACCGGGCTGATCACGCCCCAGCTGGTCGGCGCGGTCGCGTCGGTCGAGATGGTGATCTTCGCCGCGTTCGGCGGACGCATGTCGGTGCTCGGCGCGATCGCTGCCGCGTTCCTGGTCGGATGGCTGAAGTCGACGCTGTCGGAGACATTCCCCGAGCTGTGGCTGTTCTTCCTCGGCGGGTTGTTCCTGGTCGTCACCGCGGTGATGCCGCAGGGACTCGCCGGAATCGTCGCGGCGCTGCGCGCGCGCCTCGCGGGAAGGGGGGTCTGACGTGGCCGCCAACGCGCTCCTCGACGTCAGGAACCTGACCGTGAAGTTCGGCGGGTTCACCGCGCTCAGCGACGTGTCGCTGCGCATCGAACCCGGCGAAGTCCGCGTCATCATCGGGCCCAACGGGGCCGGCAAGACGACGCTGCTCGACGTCCTCTGCGGCAAGACCAGGGCGACCAGCGGGTCGATCGAGTTCGAAGGCGTCGACCTCGCCCGCGTGAGCGAATACCAGATCACGCGCCTCGGAATCGGCCGCAAGTTCCAGACGCCGTCGGTCTACGAGGACCTGACCGTCTACCAGAACCTCGAGATCTCGGTGCTCGAGGGGCAGTCGCTGCGGTCATCGATCTTCGGCGACCGCGCCGAGTTCGACGAGCGGATCATCGCGGTTTCGCGCGTCACGGAGATCGAGTCGCTGCTGAACCAGCGCGCCGGCATCCTCAGCCACGGGCAGAAGCAGTGGCTCGAGATCGGCATGCTGCTGGTGCAGCATCCGAAGCTGGTCCTGCTCGACGAGCCGGTGGCGGGAATGAGCCTGAAGGAGCGCGACCGGACCGTCGAGCTGATCCAGCGCATCGCCGAGCGCCAGGCCATCGTCGTCATCGAGCACGACATGGATTTCGTGCGCAAGCTCGCAAGGAAAGTCACGGTGCTGCACCAGGGCGCAGTCCTGTGCGAAGGCAACGTCGAGACGGTCCAGTCCGACGCGCGCGTGCAGGAAGTCTATCTGGGCCACTAGGAGGGATGACCTTGCTGAAGG
Organism: uncultured Burkholderiales bacterium; assembly: GCA_937872345.1. Classification (GTDB taxonomy): domain Bacteria; phylum Pseudomonadota; class Gammaproteobacteria; order Burkholderiales; family Burkholderiaceae_E; genus Zeimonas. The sequence goes on from CALMSQ010000227.1 coordinate 4,130, forward strand.
TGGATTCGCTCAAGGTCGGTTACGGCGAGAGCGTCGTGATCCCCGGGGTGTCGCTGTCGGTGAACGACCGCGAGTCGGTCGGCGTCGTCGGGCGCAACGGCATGGGCAAGACGACGCTGCTCAAGGCGATCGTCGGCCTGTTGCCGGCCTCGTCGGGACGCATCGAGTTCGACGGCGTCGACATCACGAAGCTGCCGACTTTCGAGCGTATCCGCCTGGGGATCGGCTTCGTGCCGCAGGGGCGGCTGCTGTTCCCGCAGCTCACGGTCGAGGAGAACCTGTTGACCGGCCTCGAGTCGCGGCGCATCAAGAGCGTGCCGGACCTGGTGTACGCGCTCTTCCCGGTGCTTCGGGACATGCGCGCCCGCAAGGCGGGCAACCTCTCGGGCGGGCAGCAGCAGATGGTCGCGATCGGCCGCGCGCTGGCGACCGGACCGCGCCTGCTGATCCTCGACGAGCCCACCGAGGGCATCCAGCCGTCGCTGATCAAGGAGATCGGGGTCGCGCTGGGGGAGCTCAAGCGCGCGACGGGATGCGCGATGCTGGTTTCGGAGCAGGTATTGAGTTTCGCGACGGCCGTGTCCGACCGGATGCTCGTGTTGGAACGCGGCGCGGTGGTGAAGGAAACGGGCACCGATGCCCGGGACGTCGAGGCCGTGAAGGCCTTCTTAACCGTTTGAGTTCACGAAGGAGCGTCAAATGAGGCACGGAGATATTGCTAGCAGCAAGGATTGCGTCGGCGTTGCCGTCGTCAACTACAAGATGCCCCGCCTGCACACCAGGGCCGAGGTGCTCGCGAATGCCCGCAAGATCGCCGACATGCTGGTCGGGATGAAGAAGGGCCTGCCGGGGATGGACCTGGTCGTCTTCCCCGAGTACTCGACCCACGGCATCATGTACGACGCCAAGGAGATGTACGAGACCGCCTCGACCGTTCCCGGCGAGGAGACCGAGATCTTCGCGGCGGCGTGCCGGCAGGCCAAGGTCTGGGGCGTGTTCTCGCTCACCGGCGAGCGCCACGAGCAGCACCCGAACAAGGCGCCGTACAACACGCTGATCCTGATGAACGACAAGGGCGAGATCGTCCAGAAGTACCGCAAGATCATGCCGTGGGTGCCGATCGAGGGCTGGTATCCGGGCAACTGCACCTACGTGTCGGACGGTCCGAAGGGCCTGAAGGTCAGCCTGATCATCTGCGACGACGGCAACTACCCCGAGATCTGGCGCGACTGCGCGATGCGCGGCGCCGAGCTGATCGTTCGCTGCCAGGGCTACATGTACCCGGCCAAGGAACAGCAGATCATGGTCGCCAAGACGATGGCGTGGATGAACAACGTCTACGTGGCGGTGGCCAACGCGGCCGGGTTCGACGGTGTCTACTCGTACTTCGGGCACTCGGCCATCGTCGGCTTCGACGGGCGCACGCTCGGCGAGTGCGGCGAGGAGGAGATGGGCATCCAGTACGCCGAACTCTCGATGGGCCTGATCCGCGACGCGCGGCGCAACGCGCAGTCCAACAACCACCTGTACAAGCTGCTGCACCGCGGGTACACGGGCAAGATCAATTCCGGCGAAGACGTCAACGGCGTCGCCGCCTGCCCGTACGAGTTCTACTCGAAGTGGACCAGCGATCCGGAGGGCACGCGGAAGATGGTCGAGGCGCTGACCCGTTCGACCCCGGGCACCAAGGACAGCCCGATCGAAGGGATCCCCAACGAGCCTGCCACCCATCGTTGAGCCCCGGGGCAGGCGCCGGTGTCCGGCGCCTGCCGTCCTTCCGCGCGGCCGGAACGGCCTCCGGCCGCGCTTCCCCAGGTGGATGACGTGTCTTCGAACTACATCGCGAGCGGCAACGAGATCGAGGTCTTCGAGCGGGCCTTTTCGGGCAAGTTGCCCCTGCTGATCAAGGGCCCGACCGGCTGCGGCAAGACGCGCTTCGTCGAGCACATGGCCGAGCGCCTCGGCGTCCCCATGTGGACCGTCTCGTGCAACGAGGACACCAGCGCCAGCGACCTCGTCGGTCGCTACATCCTGCGCGGCACCGAGACGCCGTGGATCGACGGACCGCTGACGCAGGCGGTGCGCAAGGGCGGGATCTGCTACCTCGACGAGATCGTCGAGGCGAGGCAGGAGGCGATCGTGATCCTGAACTCGCTGGCCGACCACCGGCGCACCCTCTTCGTCGACAAGACCGCCGAGACGCTGCACGCGCCCGAGCACTTCATGCTGGTTGCCTCCTACAACCCGGGCTACCAGTCGACGCTGCGTGACCTGAAGGAGTCGGTCAAGCAGCGATTCGTGGCGATCCACTTCGATTACCCGGCCCCCGAGATCGAGGCGCGCATCGTCGCGACCGAATCGGGCTGCGGCCTCGATTTCGCAGCCGCGCTCACGCGCTTCGGCGTGCGCGCCCGCGAACTGGTCGGCAACGGCCTGTTCGAAGGGGTCTCCACGCGGATGCTGATCTATGCCGCGCGGCTGGTGGGCACCGGCAAGCCCGCCCGCGAACTGCTCGAGGCGGCTCTGATCGACCCGATCACCGACGACCCCAACGTCCGCGCGACCCTTCGAGGACTGCTCTCCCTGGTCGAATCGCGCGCCTGATCGACGGCACGCCCGCGCTGGTCGAGATGGACGATTTCACGCCGAAGCCCGAGAAGGTCCTCAAGGGCCTGCTCGACTGCCTCGGCGGTCGCGCGCGGGCGCTGACCGTCGGCATCGACCGCTCGCGCCGCGGCGCTCCCGGCTACGCGATCACGCCGTTCGGCCTCGTGCTGGGCGACACCACCTACAGGCAGATGTCGGACAGCCTCGCGCACGCAGGGAGCGAGCCGCCGCTTGTCGCGACCGCCGCGCACGCGCTCGGACACCTGCGCCATTCGACGCTCTTCAACGACGTCGGCAAGCTCAAGGACCTGTCGATCGCCCTGATCTCGATCCTCGAGGACGAGCGCGTCGAGCGTCGCATCGGTGCCGAGCTGCCCGGCGTGCGCGGCGTGCTCGCGCGACAGTTCGACCCCGAGTATGCGGCGGCGCTGATCGGCGTCGAGGGGGCGCTCGCGAGGATCGCCTGTGCGCTCAACCGCCGCGAGAACCTGTTCGACGACCTGCTCTGCGAGAAGGCGCTTCTGGCGCTCGACCGGCTCGAGGAGCCAGGCGTGACCTTCGACGACGTCCGCGCCGCGGGTTCGCCGATCGCCAACGATCTCGGCCAGCTGCGCTACCGGTTCGACCGCTCGCGCTACGAGGTCTGGCCCCCGTATCGCGACGACAATTCGGTGCTCTGGTCGGACAAGCGCGCCGAGGACCAGGTCCACGAGGCGGTGTCGACCCAGCGCGAGCCGCCGAACCGCCCGCCGCCACCCGACGAGACGGTCCAGGAGCGCAAGTTCATCTACGACGAGTGGGATCACGCGCAGGCGCATTACCTGCCCGGGCACGTGGTGGTGCACGAATCGGTGTCGCGGCGCGTGGACCAGGCGCAGGGGCGAATCCGCTTTTCGCCGGCCGTGTCGCAGCAGTCGCGGCGCAGCGAACGCCACCGCCGCGGGCGGCGCCGCTACTTTTCGGAGGCCGGCGACGCGGTCGACCTCGACCGCGCGATCGCGCGCAGCGTCGACCTCGCCTGCGGAATTCCGCCCGACGAGCGCGTCCACGAGGTGCGCCTGCGATTCCGCACGCGCTTCGGCGTGTTGCTGCTGCTCGATGCCTCCGAGTCGGCCAACGACCGGATTCCGGGCACCTATTCGACGGTGCTCGACCACGAGCGACGCGCGCTGAGGCACCTTGCGACGCTGCTGGCGGGCGAGGCAACACCGTTCGGGGTCTACAGCTTCCAGTCCGACACCCGCGAGCACGTGACCGTGCGCATGCACAAGGGGCTCGCGGATCGATGGGGTCCCGCAATTGCCGAGGACATTCACGCCATCCGTGCGCGCAAGTCGACGCGGATGGGGGCGGCGATCCGGCACATGGCGACCGCCGCAGGACGGCTGACCGAGCGCACGCTACTGATCGTGCTGACCGACGGCGAGCCGTCCGATGTCGACGCGTCCGACCCCGACTACCTGGTCGAGGACGCGCGCCGCGCCACCGAGGAGTTGCGTACGCTGGGATTCGCCGTGCTTTGCCTGAAGATCGGGTCGGCCGGGAAGAAGGCCTGCGAGCGGATATTCGGGCGCGCCGGCGTGGTGCACTCGGAAGCGGATAGACTTCAGGCTTCCCTGGTCACCCTGGTGCGAAGCATCCGGACCGAGTCCGAATGATGCGAAAGATCGACATTGGCCTGCTGTTCTCGGAAACCGGCCCGACGGCCGTCATCGAGAAGACCCAGCTGCACGCGACCCGCCTGGCGATCGAACGGGCCAATCGTGAACTCGCGGTCGCCGGCTTCGAGCTGGTGCCGCATCACTTCGATCCGCAGTCCGACCCCCGGTTGTTCGCGGCGCTCAGCGAGAAGCTCATCCTCGAGTACTCGGTCAACGTGATCTTCGGCTGCTACACGTCGGCCAGCCGCAAGGCGGTGCTGCCGGTCGTCGAGAAGTACAACCGGCTGCTGTTCTACCCGACGCTGTACGAGGGGTTCGAGTTCTCGCCCAATGTCGTCTACACGGGCGCGTGCCCGAACCAGAACGTGATCTTCCTCGCCGAGTTCATGTTCTCGACCTTCGGCAAGTCGTGCTACCTGGTCGGCTCCGACTACGTCTACCCGTACGAGTCGAACCGCGTGATGAAGGACCTGGTGCACGGGTTCGGCGGCCAGATCCTGGGCGAGCAGTACGTGCCGCTCGACGCCGGTCCGACGGACTTCCGGCCGATCGTCGCCGAAATCCGCTCCTGCGCGCCCGACTTCATCTTCTCGACCGTGGTCGGCGAGGCGACGCGCGACTTCTACGAGGCCTACGAGGATGCCGGCCTGTCGCCCGAGGCAATGCCGATCGCGAGCCTGACGACCACCGAGGCGGAACTGGCGATCATGCGGCCCTCGGCCCGTGCCGGGCACTTCACCTCGGCGCCGTTCTTCGCGACGGTGCTCGGCGAGCCGCAGTGTGCCCAGTGGGCCGAACTCGCGGTGCACGCCAGGGAAGTGCCGCTCAACCAGTGCTGGGAGGCGGCCTATTTCGAGATCCTGCTGTTCGCGTCGGCGCTCGTCGAGGTCGACGGCGACGCGCCCGTCAAGCTGATGCCCAGCCTGCGCGGGCGCGAGTGCGCCGCACCGCAGGGCCTGATCCGGATCGATCCCGACAACAACCACGCCTGGGTCTATCCGCGCATCGGTCGCTCGATGGCCGACGGCAACTTCGAGATCATTCGCGAGTCGAAGCGGCCGGTGCGGCCCGACCCGTACCTGATGTCGTACGCGATCTCCGCGCTCTGATCCGCGGGCCGCCGCGATTCTCCGTGGTGCGGCGCGGACCCCGCCGGTGCATCGGGCCCGTCGGCCGCGGCGCAACGTGGGGCACGAACCCGGCGGCCGCCCCGAACGAGCGGATACTGGAACAGGTATTTTTTCCTGGCACGCCCATTGCTTGCTATTGCAAGCAATGGGAAAACAGTTAGACTGGCCGACCTCCGAGTCGCCCGCGCGACCGGAACGAAGGGCCCACGAGAGGCCGCGGCACCAGAAGCACAAGCAGCACCCCGGAGACACCATGGAAATCCGCGACGCCATCGCCGAATTGCAGACGATGTCGATCGGCCTGTTCCATCCCCAGGACACGGATGGCCGGCTCATTGCCCAGCAACTCAAGCGGCTGGGCCTGCACTGCGAGTGCCACTGGCCGCCCACCCTGGAGAACCTGCGAGGTGTCGACGTCGCGATCCTGTCGGTGGTGCCCGAGATCGTGTCGAAATTCGGCACCGCGCTGATCCGCGAGTTCCGCCGAAAGGTGGTCGTGTCGGTCGTCGGCTACGAGAGCCCCACCGTGCTGAGCCTGGCCTGCCAGATCAGCTCGTCGGCGATGCTGTTCTCGCCGGTCAAGCCGTTCGGCGTCCTGTCCTCGATCGTGCTCGCGCCGAGCAAGCACAAGTCCGAAGAGGAATTGCAGAAGCGCATCCAGAAGCTCGAGAGCCGCCTGGAGAACGTGCGCCTGATCGAGCAGGCGAAGCGGTTCCTGATGGAGACGCGCGGGGTGTCCGAGGAGGACGCCTTCCGCCTGATGCGCAACCGGGCGATGGAGCGGCGCTGCTCGATCGAGGAAATGGCCTCGAGCATCGTCGACGCGCGCGACGCGCTGGTGGCGGCGCTCGGCAACTGCCCCGACTTGACGCAGACCCAGGGCGCCAAGGCGCCGATTCGGCGCGTCAAGTAGCGCGGCCCGCCTGGCCTGCGCAGCGCACTGCATGAAGGGCACGGGTCTTCGTTCGTGGTTGCAGGGCATGGCGTGCGGCCTGAGCCAGGCCTACGGCACGGGTCACGCCTGGTTGGGCCTCGCGATCGCCGCGGCGCTGCTGGTCTTCCAGCCGTGGATGTTCGCGGTTTGCGTGTACGCGATCACGCTGGCGTTGCTGTTCGCGCCCAGGTTCGAACGCGCGCGCTTCGAACAGGGCCTTTACCTGTTCAATCCGTTCCTTTTCGGCTGCTTTGCGTTCGCGGCGTTCGGCCCCGGCCTGCAGGCCGTCGTCACGGTTTCGGTCGCCGTGCCGGCGATCACCGTGCTTGCGCTCTGGCTGGACTCGGTCGGATGGCGTGCCTACTTCACGGTGCCCTACATTGCCGCCGCGCATGCTTCGATCGTCGCGTTCCAGCGAAGACTGCCGGCGTTTCCGGTGATCGAGCCGGCGCAGTCCGGGTTCCTGGACGGCGTCGTCACCAGTTTCGCGCAGGTATTGCTCAGCGCCGATTTCCGCGTCGGGCTGGCCGTGCTGCTTGCGGGCCTGATAGTGATGCCGCTTCCCGCGATCGTGGCCTTTGCAGCTTCCGCGCTTCTGTCCCTGGCCTGGCTCGCCATCGGCTTGCCGGCGTCCGCCGCGGCCGCCGGGCTCGTCGGCTACAACGCCGTGATTCTCTCGTTCTTCGTCGGAAAGGAACTCAGGACGCAGATGCCTGGCTACCTGGTCGCACTGGTCGGAGGCTCGGCGGTGCACGTCGTGTTCCACGCGCTCGACGTGGCCGCCTACACGTTTCCGTTCGTCGTGTCGGGCTGGCTCTATCTGGCCTGCCGCGCGAGGGCGCGCGCAGCGGCCCTGCAAGGCGGCTCGTCCTGACGTGTCGATGACGCAGGCGCCGCGTCGATGAGCGGCGCCGCCGCGGCGCGGCGTACGACGCAGCCGGCGAGAGGAGGCGGATAATGGCGCATCCACGCGCGTGGCGACCGCCTCGTCGGGCCGCCCCCGCCAGTTTCCGTCTAAGCGAGGAGTCCCCATGCCCGCCTGGTTCACCGACAACGCGATGTCCATCGGCCGCACGCCGCTCGTGCGCCTGAACCGCATCACCGACGGCGCGAAGGCCACGGTGCTGGCCAAGGTCGAGGGCCGCAACCCCGCCTACTCGGTCAAGTGCCGGATCGGTGCGGCAATGATCTGGGACGCCGAGAAGCGTGGGCTGCTCGGCCCCGGCAAGGAGATCGTCGAACCCACCAGCGGCAATACCGGCATCGCGCTGGCGTTCGTCGCTGCCTCGAAGGGCATTCCGATCACGCTGACGATGCCCGACACGATGAGCATGGAGCGCCGCAAGCTGCTGCTTGCCTATGGCGCGCGACTGGTGCTCACCGACGGCGCAGGAGGCACTGCCGCGGCGGTCGCGAAGGCCGAGGAGATCGCGGCGTCCGACCCGAAGTACGTGCTGCTGCAGCAGTTCACGAATCCGGCCAACCCGGCGATCCACGAAGCGACGACCGGCCCCGAGATCTGGAACGACACCGACGGCGCGATCGACATCCTGGTGAGCGGCGTCGGCACGGGCGGCACGATCACCGGCATCTCGCGCTACATCAAGAACACGTGCGGCAGGAAGATCCAGTCGGTCGCGGTCGAGCCGAGCGGGAGCCCGGTGCTCACGCAG
>CALMSQ010000228.1:0-4853 GCA_937872345.1 uncultured Burkholderiales bacterium
GAACGAGGCCATCAGCGACCACCCGAGCGCCTTGGCAGCCTGCCCCTTGCGCGTCATCTCGTAGCCGTCCCACAGCAGCGGCACGTCCATCGGCTCGCCGGGGATCCGGAACAGGATCGACGTGATCGCGCCGGCGTACGTGCCCGACGCGTACATCGCCGTGAGCAGGATCAGCCCCGGACCCACCCCCATCTTGTAGGTGAACGGCAGCGCGAGCACGACACCCATCACCAGCGTCAGCCCGGGCAGCACCGCCACCAGCATGCCCAGCACCAGCCCGATCAGCAGCACCAGGAAGTGAACCGGCGAAAGCACCGTGAGAATGCCGCCGAACAGGTGAGTCAACACGTCCATCGCGCTCGCCCCTTCAGCTCACGCCCAGCAGGCGCAACAGCGCGAGCGACAGCTCGCGAAACGGCCCCGCGCCCAGCGGCAGCGAGATGTAGGCCACGCGCATGAAGATCACGATCAGCACGAAGCTGCCGGCGATGCCGATTCCCGTCGCCAGCAGCGGCCGCCTCAATCCCCCGATCAGCATGAAGGACGCGAGGAACACCGCCGTGGCCACGAAGAAGCCCAGCCAGTCGACGCCGAGGGCGAACGCCGCGATCAGGACGATCCCGGCGAGCAGTCGCCCCGGGTGTTCGCGCTGCGCGGGCGGCGCCGCCTCGGCCTCCGGCGCCGGCTCGGGCGGCGCCGGCTCGGCCGGGTTGTGGTCGACGTCGCCGGTGAGCCCCTCGGCGGTGAACGTCGTCCGGATGACCAGCCGCTTGATGATCTCGTAGACGCACAGCGCACCCATGATGACGATCACCAGCTTCGGCCAGAACTCCGGGCCGATGCGCCGCCCGCCCTCTGCGCCTCGCGTGTCGATCTGCATCGCCGCCCAGTAAAGCAGCACCGAGATCAGCAGCATCACCAGGTGCGGCAGCACCCGTCTCATGCGGTGGGTCATCGCGATGGTCCCGAGCGCGCGCCCGACTCAGGATTTCGCCGGCAAGTTGGCTTCGATCCGGTCGAGCTCGCCCTTCAGGAAGGCGGCGGCCTTGTCCGCGGGGATGTAGCTGTCGGCGAAGGCCAGTTCGTCGGCCAGGTACTGCTTGAAGTCGTCGCTGCGCGCCACCTTCTCGATCGCCGCGGCCAGCGTTGCGACGTGTTTCGGGTCGGTGCCGGCGCGCACGACGATCGCGCGGAACTGGCTGATCACGATCGGGAAGCCCGAGTCCTTCGCGAGCGGAATGTCGGTGTAGCCCGTCTGCGGCTGGTCGGCGAAGAACGTGACCGGCCGCATCTGCTTGTTCGCGAGGAACGAGCGCACGTCTCCGGCCTGCTCGATCACGATGTCGGCATGGCCGCCGAGCACCGACGTGTAGCGCTCGCCGGGCGCAGCGAACGGGACCACGCGGAACTTGTAGCCCTTCGCGCTCATCTGGTTGACCAGGATCTCGTCGACGCTGCCGAAACCGGTGACGCCGACCTTCAGCTCGTTGTTGCGCGCGTCGGCGAGCAGTTCGGCGAAGTTCTTCCACTTCGCGTCGGACTTCACGAACAGTCCGCTCGGCTGGCGGATCATGATGCCCAGCGGCGTGATGTCCGAGAGCTTCCAGCGGCCCTTGCCGCCGGCGAGCGACGCCAGCGTGTCACCGATGAACACGCACATCGAGTAGCCGTCGGCCGGCGCCGAGAGCAGCTTGGCCGTGCCGGTGTTGCCGGTGGCGCCAGCGATGTTCAGCACCGGCAGCGACACCTTGAGCTCGGCCTCGAGCAGCTTGCCGGCGCGGCGCGCCAACTGGTCGGCGCCACCGCCGGCCCCCCAGGGCACGATGAACTCGATCGGCCGCGAAGGGAACTTGTCCTGGGCCCGCACGAGGGCCGGCGACAGGGCGAGCGCGCCGGCTGCGCCGAGCAGCGTGCGGCGCGTCGGGTTCGGTTCGCGGGAAGGGTTGGCTTGGCGTTGCGCAGGCATCGTTGTCTCCTCGTCGGGGCGACCGTCGCGGTCGGATGTCCCGGGCGGCAGGCCTCTTGCAGGGCTGATTGGGCCTTTGGCCGGCACGGGATTCGCATCATGTTATGGCTGAACGCGGTGCAGCAGCGTCCCGATTAGTGTATTTTCCGATGCAGGGCGAAGCGCGCAACGGCAGGAGGGCGACCGATGCAGAGCAACCAGGCGAACGCGGCGGCGGTGCGGGCGTTCCGCGTGCTCGAGGTCGTGTCCGCGCGCGTGGACGGCTGCACGCTGGCCGAGATCGTCGAAGCGATCGCGCTGCCGAAGCAGACCGTCCACCGGTTGGTCGGCCAGTTGCAACAGGCTGGCTTGCTGATGCGCGAACCGGCGGGGCGTCGACTGCAGCTCGGGGTGCGCGTCGAGCGGATGGCGCTCGACGCGTTGATGAACGGGCCGGCGCGCCAGGAGCGCAGGGCGATCCTGCAGCGGCTCGTCGACACGATCGGCGAGACGTGCAACCTCACCGCACTCGCCGGCACCGACGTCGTCTACCTCGATCGGGTCGAGACCTCGTGGCCGCTGCGGATGATGCTCGCGCCCGGCTCGCACGTGCCGCTGCACGCCACCTCGAGCGGCAAGCTGCTGTTGAGCCTGCTGCCAAAGGCGCAGCGCGAGCGGCTGATCGCACAGCTGTCGCTGCGCGGCTATACGGGCGCCACCATCGTCGATCGCGAGGTGCTCGAGCGCGAGCTGGTCGAGACGCGCCGGCGACGCATCGGAATCAATCGCTCGGAGCACTTGCGGGGGCTCAACGCGATCGCCGTTCCGGTGATGCTCGATCGGCAGCGGGCCTGCGCGGCGGTGGCCGTGCAGGCGCCCGAAGGACGCATGACGCTCGACGATCTGCTGGGGCAGGTGCCGCGTCTGCGCGAGGCCGCCGAAGCGATCCGCGCGACGCTCGCGTAGCCCCGGCGCGCGATCCCCCGGCATTTCCCCTCAGTTGACAGGCCGCCGGCGCGCCACGCATATTGAGAATCGGTCACAAGTAGAAGACGGCACCGGCCCCGCGACGGGGGTGCTCACGACAGGGGAGACAGCATGGCAAAGACGGTCAGGATGGGCGCCGCCCTGGTGGCGGCACTGGCGTTCGCGCTCGGCGCAAGCGCTGGCGTCAACGCACAGGAAATAAAGATCTCGCACCAGTTCAAGGCCAACGCCGACGGCCGCGACCTCGCCGCACGAGTGTTCGTCGACGAGGTGACCAAGCACGACAAGAGCATCAAGTTCCGTATCTTCCCGTCGAGCTCGCTGGGCATCAAGCCCGTCGCGCAGTTCGACGCGCTGCAGAACGGCACGCTCGAGATGGCGATCTTCCCGATGTCGTACGCGGTGGGCAAGGCGAAGGAGTTCTCGGCGGTCATCCTGCCGGGCACGATTCCGAACCTCGACTTCGCGATGCGCCTGAAGAACTCGCCGTACCAGCAGAAGCTGCAGGCGCTGGCGCACAGGAACGGCGTTCACATCGTGACGTGGTGGTGGACGCCGGGCGGCTTCGCGTCGAAGGATCGCGACATCACCGATCCGAAGTCGGTGGCGGGCCTGAAGATGCGCGCGGCCGACCCGACCTTCGAGTCGATGCTGAAGACCGCCGGGGCGTCGGTGGTCAGCATGGCCTCGAGCGAGCTCTATCCGGCGTTGCAGTCGGGCGTGCTCAACGCGACGCTCACTTCGGCCGAGACCTTCGTCAGCATGCGGCTGTACGAGCAGACGAAGCACGCGACGGTGCCCGGCGACTACACGCTTTGGATGCTGATGCAGCCGCTGGTGATGTCCAAGCAGCACTGGGACAAGCTCACGCCGGCGCAACAGAAGATCTTCGAGGACGCCGCGGCCAAGTCCGACGAGTACTTCCTGAAGCTGCAGCGCGAGGCGGGGGAGAAGATGGCCGAGGCGTATCGCAAGGCCGGCGGCAAGGTCCACCAGATGACCAAGGCCGAGTTCGACCAATGGCTGGCGCTGGCCAAGGAGACCTCGTGGAAGGAGTTCGCCGCGATCTCTCCCGAGGCCAAGGACCTGATGGACGCGCTGCTGCAAGTGAAGTAAGCGGCGCATGCGCCCCTTCGTCCGGGCGGTCGACCGCCTGAGCGACGCGCTGGCGGTCGTCGCGGCGGTGCTGCTGGTCGCCGCGTCGATCGTCATCACCTGGAGCGTCGTCTACCGGGCGCTGGGCAACTCCACCTTCTGGGAGATCGAGTTCTCGGTCTACATGATGGTGGCGTCGCTGTTCCTCGCCTCGCCGTACACGCTGAAGACCAGCGGCCACGTCGGCGTCGACCTGTTGTCGCACTACCTGCCGCAGCGCTGGCGAACGAGGCTGGCGATCGCCGTGGCGATCGTCGGCCTGCTGGTGTGCCTGTACCTGGCGGTTCTGGGAGGCGAGCTCACCTGGGAGTCGATGCTGCGTGGCGAGCGCACCGAGAGCACCTGGGCGCCCTACAAGTGGCCGCTTTTCCTGATGATGCCGCTCGGGTTGGGCCTGACCGCGCTGCAATACCTGGCCGAGCTCGTGCGCTCGCCCGATCCGGAGCGACTCGCGCATGAGTGAGATGCAGGTCGGCCTGCTGATCCTGGTCGTCACGCTCTTCGTGCTGTTCTCCGGACTGCCGATCGCGTGGGGCCTGACGCTGGTGTCGGTGGGCTTCCTGATCGTGTTCCAGGGTTTCGCGAGCATCGCGAACGTGCCGATCGTGATGATGGACGAGCTCGCCTCGTTTGCGCTGCTGACGATCCCGTTGTTCGTGCTGCTGGGCGCGGCGATCGGCTCGTCGGCGGCGGGCCGCGACATCTACGAGTCGCTGCATCGCTGGCTGGCACGGGTGCCGGGCGGGCTGGTCATCGCGAACATCCT
>CALMSQ010000229.1:0-3541 GCA_937872345.1 uncultured Burkholderiales bacterium
GCGCGCGGCGGGATCGGCAGGAACTCGCACAGCCGGTTGCCGACCCAGGCCGCGGAGTCGAAGTCGTACGGAGCGGCGATCATCTGCCGCATCGGATCGGGCTCGCGCGCGACCAGGTCGTCGACCAGGCGCCGCAGCAGTGATGCGCAAGCGGCGAATTCCTTCGGGACCGCCGCGGACTCGTCGGCGTCGATCATCTCGACGTCGGCGCGGATCAGGCGGTCCTTGCCGACGCGACGCTCGAGCACCCTGAAGCGCTGCCCGCCGACGGTGCGCAGGTTCAGCACGCCGGCCTTCTCCATGTCGAAGTCGACGATGTGGGCCGTGCAGCCGACCGCCTCGTGCCGGGCGGCCTCGCCGACCTCGCTGCCCTCGGTGATCAGGCACACCCCGAAGGGCGCGTCGGCGGCGGTGCACTCGCGGACGAGGTCGAGGTAGCGCGTCTCGAACACGCGCAGCGGCAACACGCCGCCGGGAAACAGCACGGTGCCGAGCGGGAAGATCGCGAGGTCGTGGACCACGGCGCCTGCGAGGCGGCTCAGGCGTGCGCGCTGCCGCGCGTGGCCAGTGCGCGATGGCGCACCAGCACGTGCTCGATCCGGCGAAAGCGCCGCGCGAGCTCCTCGACGCAGTAGACCGAACGGTGCTGGCCGCCTGTGCAGCCGATCGCCACGGTCAGGTAGCTGCGGTTCTCCAGGATGTAGTGCGGCAGCCAGGTATGCAGGAAGGTGCCGATGTGGTCGATCATCCGCTGCACGGACGGGATCGACTGAAGGTATTCGGCCACCGGCGCGTCGAGCCCCGTGAGCGGACGCAGCTCCGACGTGTAGTACGGATTGGGCAGGCAGCGCACGTCGAACACCAGGTCTGCGTCGAGCGGCACGCCGTGCTTGTATGCGAACGACTCGAACAGCAGCGTGAGCGGCGCGCGCTCGGTGCCGACCACGTCGCGGACCCAGCTGCGCAGCACGTTCGGGTGCAGGTCGCTGGTGTCGAGCGAGACGCCGATGTCCTCGAGCGCCGACATCAGCTCGCGCTCGCGCTCGATCGACTCGACCAGCGTCGGCTCCGCTGCGTCATCGGCGCCGCGGCGCAGCGCCATCGGGTGCCTCCGCCGGGTCTCGGAATAGCGCTGCACCAGCGTGTCGGTGCGCGCGTTCAGGAAGATGATCTTGACGTCGTGCCCGTAGCGTCCCAGGCCGCTGGCGATCTCGCGCAGGTCGGCCACCGACTCGCCGCTGCGCGCGTCGACCGACACGGCCACCTTCTCGTGGCCGGCCTCGCGCAGCGAGGTGATCACCTCGTGCAGGAAGCGGATCGGCAGGTTGTCGATGCAGAAATAGCCGTCGTCCTCGAGCACGTTGATCGCGATCGACTTGCCCGAGCCCGATATGCCGGTGACGAGCACGACGCGCATCGTGCTAGGCCTGCGACTCGATCAGCTTGCGCTGGCGCGCGAGGAACTCGCCAGTGGTGTCGAAGCCACGCAACTGCAGGACGGTGCTGCGCACCGCGGCCTCGGTGAGCACCGCGAGGTTGCGGCCCGCCGCGACGGGAATCACCACTTTCGGAATTGCCAGGCCGAGCACGTCCTCGGTGAGCGCCTCGAGCGGCAGGCGCTGGTAGGCGTCGTCCATCGTGCTGCGGCGGACCAGGTGCACGATCAGCTTGAGCGTCATCTTGCGACGCACGGCCGTCTCGCCGAAGATGGTGCGGATGTCGAGCAGGCCGAGCCCCCGCACTTCGAGCAGGTCGCGCAGCAGCGGCGGGCAGCGGCCCTCGATCGCGTGCGGCGCGATCCGCGCCAGCTCCACCACGTCGTCGGCCACCAGTCCGTGGCCGCGGCTGATCAGTTCGAGCGCGAGCTCGCTCTTGCCCAGCCCGGACTCGCCCGAGATCAGCACGCCCATCCCCAGCACGTCCATCAGCACGCCGTGCATCGAGCAGGTCTTCGCGATCGCCTTGGTCAGGTAGACGCGCAGGAACTCGATGATGCGCGCCGCGGGAAGCGGCGTGCCGAGCATCGGCAGGCCGTTGGCCGTTGCGCGCTCGAGCAGGTCGGCGGGCGGTTCGAGCCCGTCGGCGACGATCACCGCGGGCGGGTGGCCCGCGACGAGATCCTCATTGAGCGCGGCGCAGCGCGTCGCGCCGATCCGGCGGGTGTATGCGAACTCCGCATGGCCGAAGACGTGGATGCGGTTCGGATGGATCAGGTTCAGGTAGCCGACGAGGTCGGCGGGCTCGGTCGACCCCGGGGCGGCGTCGCGATCGGCGCCGGCTTCGCCGGTCAGCCACCGGAGCTGCAGTTGCTCGCGGTTCTGCTCGAAAAGGGTGCGGACGGTGACGCTCATGCGTCAAGCATACAGCCCCGTGCGGCGGGCGCAGTGATCGCTCGGTCCGGGCGCGCGCATCGCGGAACCCGGCGAACTCAGGCCGCGGGGCGGAACGGTCCCCAGGTGGTGAGGATCCGGTGCATCTGCGCGGGATCCTTGCAGGTGGCCAGCGACTCGCGAATCGCGGGGTCCGACAGCAATTCGGCCAGTTCGGAAAGCAATTCGAGGTGCTCTTCCGTGGCCGCTTCGGGAACCAGCAGGAACACGAGCAGGCTCACGGGCTTGCCGTCCGGCGCGTCGAACGCGATCGGCTCGGCCAGCCGCACGACGGCCGCCAGCGCCTCGTTCAGGCCCTTGATCCGGCCATGCGGGATGGCGACGCCCTCGCCGAGCCCTGTCGAGCCGAGTCGCTCGCGGGCGAACAGCGAGTCGAAGACCTTGCTGCGCTCGATGCCGTGGTTGTTCTCGAACAGCAACCCGACCTGTTCGAACAGGCGCTTCTTGCTGGTGACCGACAGGTCGAGCACCACGTTGGTGGGGGACAGCAGCCTGGAGAGTCGGTTCATCGCGACGACCCCCGTGGGAGCCTGCCTGACGCTTTGCAGCATGAAAGTGAACCCCCGGGGGGAATTCCAAGACTGGGCCGATTATATAGACGGCACTGCTGAATGAAAGCTCTAATTGCGGCGTTGCAACAAGAAACCGGGACAACCGGAACGGGGCGCTGCGCGAGGAGCGACACGGCACTCGCCTCAGAGCGTCCGGCGCTGGGCGACCGGAGGGATCCGCAGCGCTTCGCGGTACTTGGCGACGGTGCGCCGCGCCACCACGAAGCCCTGCTCGGCGAGCAACTCGGCGACGTGGCCGTCGGACATCGGCTGCGCGGGATCTTCGCCGGCGAACAGTTCCTTCATCAATGCGCGGATGGCGGTGCTCGAGGCGGAGCCGCCGCTGTCGGTCGCCACGTGGCTCCCGAAGAAGTACTTGAGTTCGACGATCCCGAACGGTGTAAGCATGTACTTCTGCGTAGTGACCCGGGACACGGTCGATTCATGCAGGCCGAGCGCCTCGGCGATCTCGCGCAGCACGAGTGGGCGCATCGCTACCGCGCCGTGCGAGAAATAGGCCCGCTGGCGATCGACGATCGCCTGGGCCACCCGCAGGATCGTGTCGAACCGCTGCTGGACGTTCTTGATCAGCCAGCGGGC
>CALMSQ010000230.1:0-7102 GCA_937872345.1 uncultured Burkholderiales bacterium
AAGCTGTTCGAGAAGCAGTTCGCCGAGAGCAACAAGCAGCTCTACGCCGCGATCGACGCGATGGCGAAGAACGCGCCGGCCGGCACCGAAGGCGTCGTGACGCTGGTCAAGCAGGCCGTCTCGGCCGCGAACTCCGCGTTCGACCAGGTCAGCAAGGCGACCAAGCAGGCCGTCGAAGTGGCCGAGGCCAACATGGCCGCCGCCGCGAAGACGACCGCCGCCGGCCGCTCGCGCAAGGCCGCCTGAGCGCGCTTGCCCGCTCCCCCGGTTTCGCGGCGGTTGCCTCCTCCTCCTCGCTGCCGCGGGACCCGAGCCCGGTCGAAAGACCGGGCTTTTTCTTGGTTCTTCGCGGAATCCGGGGGTAGAGACGGTTGACGGCAATTGAAAGGGGAGCTTGGAGGTCGCCAAACCAAGCCTGCGCTTGGCCGCTCATGAGGGCCGCCGCGGGTCGCACCCACCGCACCCCGTTCGGGTTCGCCAGGCCGACCCGTAGATCCTCGCCGTGCAACCTGACCGCCACGAGCCGGCCGGCGCGAACCGCCAGAGGCCGCGAGGCCCAAAGTGTCTGGACCGGGACGCGGGTACTGCCCGCCCGGTGTCGGACCGCCGGCTCGTGGTCGTCGTCGATGAGGGGTGCCGCGACGGCGGCGCGCCGGGTGACGCCCACCGAATACGACGCTTGGTACGACAACGATCGCGGACGCTGGATCGGCGAGGTCGAGCAGCGCCTGCTGGTCGAACTGTTATCGTCGCGCGCCGGAGAACGCGTACTCGACGCAGGCTGCGGCACCGGCTGGTTCACGCGACGGATCGCGGCGATGGACGGCGGGCGCGACGCCTACCTCGGCGCGCACTGGCACACGCAAGCAGAGATCGTGGCGGCGCTGGCGGACCTGCCGGTCGCGAGCCTCCGGTTCAGGACTGCGGTCCTGCTGCCCGGCGGCATGCCGCTTGCGCGACTCGCCCCGTGGCTGGGACGATGCGCGCCATTCGGGAGCTTCCTCGTGGTCGCGGGAGACAAGGCCTGCGGCGCGGCCCGATCGCCCCGAAGTCACGATCGCGCGGGCGAGTTCCCCGGCGAATCGCCTCCTCCCTTCGGCAGCACCACGCGAACCTTCAGCCCCGTCCCCAGGTTCGCGTCGGACAGTTCCACACGCCCACCCATGCGTTCGGCGACCGCCCGGACGATCGACAGCCCGAGCCCCGAGCCGACCTGTCCGGTGCCCGGCACGCGGTAAAAAGCCTCGAGCACGCGCGCGCGTTCGGCGGCCGGGACGCCGGGCCCGCTGTCTTCGATCTCGAGCACGGCCTCGTCAGCCGTTTCCGACATGCGCAGGTCCACCCGCCCTCCGTCGGGGGTATAGCGGATGGCGTTGTCGACCAGGTTCCGGGCGATCGCGACCAGGTCGATCTCGTGGCCGCGGATCCAGGAGTCCCGATCGTCAGCCATGCCGACGTCGATACGCTTCGCATCGGCCAGCGGCATCATGTCCTCCAGCACCCGCGCGACGATGCTTCGAAGCGACATCGTCGTGGCAGCCGCTTCGGCGCGGGTCTGCGCCCGCGCAAGGCCCAGCAGCTGGTCGAGAAGCTTGCGCGCCCGCTCGATGCCTTCGCGCACGGCGGCCAGGCGCGTCCTGGCCTCGTCGGACATGCTGCTCGCGGCGAGCCGCTCGGCCTGCAACGAAATCGCCGTCATCGGCGAGCGCAACTCGTGCGCGGCGTCGGCCACGAAGCGGCGCTGCACGCCCATGGCCTGGTCGACCCGTCCCAGCAACCGGTTGATGGCAGTCACGAACGGGCGAATCTCCGACGGCAGGTCGTGCGCCACCAGCGGATGCAACTCCTGCTCGGTGCGCCGTTCGACCTCGCGCGACAGCCTGCCCACCGGGTCGAGCATCCTGCGCACGAACTCGACCACGACGAGCACCAGGACGGGCAGCAGCACCAGCAGCGGAAGCATCGTGCGCACCGCGCCGTCGCGAGCGATCTCGTCGCGCATCCTCGTTTCCTGCGCCACCGCGATTCGCTCGCCGTCGGGCAGCGTACGGACCACTACGCGATAGTCGTCGCCGTCGACGCCAACAGTCTGCATGCCGTCGCGCAGGGTCGGCGGAAGCGCCAAAGGGCCCGCTGCGCCAGCGCGACTCAGCGACTGCACGACCAGGTGCGTCTCGGGATCGATTTCACCTGACCCGAGATCGGCGCCGGGTCGATTCGCCACCGGGGCCGTCCCGTGCGCTGCCATCGCCGCGACCTGGCGCAGGATGTCGTCCTGCAGTTCGATGGCTTCGTCGAACGCGCTGGCGAACGAGAATGCGCCTGCGGCAATGGCCACCGCAGAAACGGCCACGGACAGCCAGGTCGCCAGCCTCAACCGCAGCGAACCCTTCAGCCCCCCTTCGAAACCATCCACCCCACACCTCGCACGTTCCTGATGGCATCGGTGCCGAGCTTCCTGCGCAAGGCGTGGATCAGGAACTCGACGGCATTGCTCTCGACCTCCTCGCCCCAGCCATAAACGCGGTCTTCCAGCTCGGAACGCGAAAGGATGGCGCCGGGACGGATCATCAGCGCCTGCAGCAGCGCGAACTCCCGGTTCGACAACGGCACCGCCGCCTGCCCCGACACAGTCGCCTCGTGCGTCGCTGGATCGAGCGACAGGCGCCCGTTCGTCAGCACCGGCGCCGCGCTGCCGCCCTTGCGCCGAAGCAGCGCCCGCATCCGCGCGAGCACTTCTGCCATCTCGAAGGGTTTGAGCACGTAGTCGTCAGCGCCACCGTCGAGGCCGCGCACGCGCTCGTTCAGCCCGTCGCGCGCGGTGATGACGAGCACCGGTACCGGATTGTTCCCGCTCCGCAACGAACGCAGCACATCCAGGCCGTCCTTCCCCGGAAGGCCCAGGTCGAGCAACACGAGATCGTAGTGCTGCACGCCGAGGGTGGTCAGTGCGGTCTGACCGTTTCTGACCCAGTCGGCGGCGTACGATGCGTCCTTGAGCGCCGCGTGCACGGCCGCGCCGATCATCGGGTCGTCTTCGACCAGCAGTATCCGCACGCTCGCCTCACGATCGAAGGATTGCGGCCTCGTCGATAGGAACATCGGCGCTGCAGCCGGCGCGGCGCGCGGGCCGGCTTCGTCCGATGGTACGTGACCACGACCGGCCGCGGCAAACCTCCGAAGGCCGTCGTGCCGCACGGCGCCGACCGGAGCGTCGGCAGTGAGCCGGCTCGATCATTCGATCGACGGGTCGGTCTCGGCGGAAGCAATCTGCGCGGCCGCCACCAGCGCCACGATCGCTGCCAGGAAAACCCCACTCGTCAAAGTGGCGCCGAGTCCCAGCCCGCCGTGGCTCGTGGCTTGCGTCAGCAGGTCGCCCAATGCAGCGCCGAAGGGGCGTGTGAGAACGTAGCCGATCCAGAACGTCGCCACGGGGCTGCCGCCGAGACGCCATGCCACCCAGGTCACGGCAATCATCAGGCCGAAGACCAGCGCTCCATGCGCGAATCCCAGCCCGAACGCTTCGGTAGCCAGGTCGCCAGCGGCCGTTCCCAGCGCGAACGTGCAGAGTATGGTCAACCAGTAGAACAGCTCGCGGCGGCGCGTGAAGATCGCGTGAATCGACAGCGTGCGCTCGGTCAGATACCAGACCGCGAAGGTCGCCGCGAGCGCCAGCGTGAATGCCGCCGTGCTGACCTGCAGGCTGACGCCGAGCGCGTCGGTCAGGAAGTCGGTGATCTGCGTGCCGACCACGCTGACGAGCAGCACCGTCAGCCAGTATGTCCACGGCGTGTAACGCCGTGTTCGCAGTTGCAGCGACAACGCGATTGCCAGCAACGCGCCCATCGCCGCTTGCGTGGCGCCGTGCCCCCAGCCGGCATCGACGGCCAGGAAATCGGCGCCCGTCTCGCCCACGGTGGTCGACATGATCTTGACAATCCAGAACGCCAGAGTCACCTCCGGCACCTTGTTCGCGAACTCGCGCATCGCGTCGGTTCGCCCGTCGAATCGAAGATCGTTCACCTGTGCCTCGTCTGTTTCGGTTCCAGAGCTTCCCCGGCCAGCACCGTCAGGCCGAGGAGCCAATGCGGCTGCGCGTCGGCGCCCGGCCCGCCCATGCGGCGAGAGGGCATCCGGGGCGCCCTCCCGCCGCACCGCGTCAGTCGCGATCCTCGCGGTCTTCGCCACGGTCGGGCTTGTCCTCCGACGAGGAGATGACCGTACCCTTCTGCGGGTCGATCCGGACATCGAACACACGTGCGCCGCTGACGACTTCCACCTCGTAGACCCAGGCGTCCTTGCCGGCGCGCTCGAACTCGGCTTTCGCCGCCTTGCCTCCGGGGTGCTGCCGCTCTGCGGCCGCGATGGCCTGTGTCAGGCTGAAACGCGCCTGGTCAATGCCGAGCGCGTCGTTGCCGGCCTTCGCCGTGGCGGCGTAGGCCGTGGCGGCCGTGGCGGCCAGGGCAGCCGCGAAAACGACGAGTCTGGTACTGCGAATCATGTCGAAACTCCTTCAAAGGATCACGCAGGAATCTGCGTGATCGGAAGATTCGCTTCGCAGACTTAGCCGAACCATAGGGCCAGCATCGGCGCCACGCCCGCCGTCCGATGGTCGCACCCGGGAATCTCGCTCAATCGATTAAGCTTGCCTCCGTAGCGGTGCGCGGAGGCAAAGATCATGAACGAGGCAGCTGGTATCGGCGCGGAGTTCGTCCCCGCTCGCACGAAGGTCCGAGAGCAGCCCGAGCGCAGGCCGCGGATGACGCGAGCCGCCGGATCGAGAGGCGCGACTTGAAATCGCCGAATCGGCGCCACCACGCGACCGCCCGGGCACGCCCGATTGCCGCAGCGCTAATGCTGCTCATGGCACTCGCATGGCTCGGGGGAATCGAGCAACGCGGCCTGTTCTTCCCCGACGAAGGCCGCTACGCGGAGATCCCGCGGGAAATGACCGTCTCGGGAGACTGGGTGACTCCACGACTGAACGGACTCAAGTACTTCGAGAAGCCCCCGCTCCAGTACTGGATGACGGCCGCGACCTTCGCCGTCTTGGGCGAAGACGAATGGTCCGCGCGAATAATGCCGGCCCTGCTCGGGCTGGCGAGCGTTCTCATGACGG
This sequence comes from uncultured Burkholderiales bacterium, assembly GCA_937872345.1. GTDB lineage: Bacteria > Pseudomonadota > Gammaproteobacteria > Burkholderiales > Burkholderiaceae_E > Zeimonas. The sequence goes on from CALMSQ010000230.1 coordinate 5,120, forward strand.
CATTCGTGGGTAGAAGACTATGGGGCGCGTCGGGGGGACTGGTCGCGGGGCTGGCACTGGGAAGCTGTTGGGCGTACTTCCTGAGCGGACAGTTCCTGACGCTCGACATGACGTTCTCGGCGTGCCTCGCGTTCGGCCTGGGGGCGTTTCTCCTCGCCCAACGAGCCGCCATCTCCGATCGAACCCGATTCGCCTGGATGGGCGCGGCGTGGCTCGCCGTCGCGCTGGGCCTCCTCGCGAAGGGGCTCGCCGCGCTTGCGTTGCCGATCTTGGCACTGGGGCTATATTCGGCGCTCGCTCGCGACGCCGCGATCTGGAGGAGATTGCACCTGGCCGCTGGATTGATCATCGTGGTCGCCATCTCGGCGCCTTGGTTCGTGCTGGTGCAGCAGAGGAACCCTGAGTTCCTCGACTTCTTCGTCGTACGCGAGCATCTGCAGAGGTTCGCCGAGACCGGCCACCATCGCCCGGGTGCTTGGTGGTACTACATCCCCATTCTCCTGCTCGGGTTCATGCCGTGGACGCCCGCGATCGCTCACGCCCTGGTGCGGCGACCGAGCGCGCGCGAAGTCGGCGTCGAACGATTCCGCCTCGAGTTGTTCTGCGTCGCGTGGGTCGTCGCCATCGTGCTCTTCTTCAGCGTCTCTCGATCCAAGCTGCCCGCCTACATCGTGCCGGTCTTCCCGGCGCTGGCCCTCGTCGCCGGCAGCCGGTTGCGCAACCTTCGGCGCTCAAAGCGGTCGTTCGCAATCGCCTCATGGGGAGCGGTCGTGGCAGGCCTCGTCGTGCTGGCAGGGACACGGTGGCTGCCGGCCTGGCAGAAGTTCGACGCGCTGGGCCCCGACGCGGGTCCGGCGCTGGTCTGGCTCCACGCGGCGGCGGCGACGTCGATTGCTGCGGCGGCTGGCGCCCTCGCACTACTGCGCATCGACCGCGTCAGGAGCGCACTGGTCGCACTGACAGTGGGCAGTTTTGCGTTCTGGCACCTGGCTTCCGCGTTCCTGCACGAGGTCGACGGAAATTTTTCGTCCGAGCGCCTGATCGAGGAACTCACGAACGATACCAAGCCCTTCGAGCCGAACGTACCCTTCTACAGCGTCGCGATGTTCGACCATTCCGCTCCGTTCTATCTCGGCAGAACACTCATGCTCGTCGACACCCGCGGCGAACTGGGCCCGGGCATCGACGCCGAGCCCCAGCGCGTCTTGCCCACGATGCAAGGCTTCGCCGAGGCGTGGATCGCGACGCCCGGGATGGCGTACGCGATGATGCGTCCGTCGACCTACGCGGATCTCGAGCGTTCGGGCCTGCCGATGCAGGTCGTCATTCGCGACAGGCGATTGGTCGTCGTTTCGAGAAGGCCGGTGACGAAGGAGGCCACGCCCTCAGCACGACAAGGCGCCCCACTGGAAGATGAGGACGCGCGATCGGCAATCGTCGGGCACTGAATGTCGCGCTCGAGCGCCTTGTCGACGATGTCCTCGCACAGCGGGCGCTGCGCCTGCGTCACGCTCCGAGATGAGCGATCGCTGCAACAACTCATAGCAGCCATGGTGACCGCATAGACCGAGTGCAATGTGTTGCCTTGGCGACCTCCAATCTACCCTTTCAATTGCCGTCAACCGCTTCCACCCCCGGATTCCGCGAAGAACCTTATTTCTCTTCCGGCGCTCAGTGCGCGGCGACAGCCTCGCGCGTCGCGAAGTACTCGTCGAGCAGCGCCCGCCGGTGCGCCAATGCCGCCTTCAGGTTGCGCTCCTTCACGTGCCCGAAACCGCGAATCTCCTCGGGAATCGATGCGATCCGGGTCGCCAGCGGCAGCCGGCGCGCGTCGAGCGCAGCGAGCAGCCGCTCGACGTCGGCCTCGTAGTCGGCGATCAGCCGTCGTTCCATCCGGCGCTCGGCGCTGCGGCCGAACGGGTCGAACGCGGTGCCGCGCAGGCGGCGCAGCCGCGCGAGCAGCGCGAACGCCTTGAACACCCA
>CALMSQ010000231.1:0-7097 GCA_937872345.1 uncultured Burkholderiales bacterium
CGCTCGTTCTGGTGGGCGCTGCTGTGGTTCGTGCTGCTGCTGGTGCCGACGATGCTGACGATCGGCTTCGTGCCGTTCTTCGTACTCGCGCAGATCTGGTTCGCCTACCGGATGATCAAGGGCTGGATGCGCCTGAACGACGGGCGCGCGATCCCCTGAGGCGCCGGCTGCGTCCCGTAAGCCGCAACCCGCACGTCCCGACCAGGCCCGATGGATACCTTCGCACCCCGCCCCGGCCGCCGCCGCCTGCTGCTGGCGGCGGCCGCTGCGCTGCCGGTCGGCTGCGCCGGGCCGCAGTTCGTGCCGCCGCCCGCCGGCGCGATTCCCGCGCCCCGCGTGCAGGTCGGCCAGCGATGGCGCTACGACGAAATCAACCGCTACAACGGCGAGCGGCGCGCGGTCGTCACCGCCGAAGTCGTCCAGGTGTCGCCGCAGCTGCGCGTGAGCCTGACCGACGCGGACGGCAGGCGCCGCGACGACGAGATCTACGACCGCCCCTGGCGCGTCGTCCAGGAGCCCTCGTACGACTACACGCAGATCTTCGACCGGCCGGTGCCGCTGCTGCCCGAGCCGCTCGCGGTCGGCGGCGGCGGGTTCACGCAGGTGGGCTACCGCTCGGTGCTCGGGCGCGACTACCCGCTGGTCTGGAACGAGCGGATGGTCGCGCGCGGCTGGGAAGACCTGCGCGTGCCCGCCGGCCAGTTCCTGGCGCTGCGCGTCGAGCGCATCATCCAGTTCGTCCACATCGACTTCCGGCGCGAGGAATCGGTCCGCGAAGAGACGATCTGGTACGCGCCGGCGGTCAACCGCTGGGTGCAGCGCGAGTGGACCGGCCGCTACGTGATCCCCGGCGGAGACTTCAAGCCGATCTACCGCGAGGACTGGGTGCGCTGGCAGCTGCTCGACTGGCGCGAGGCCGGCTGATCCGTCAGGCCCCGGCCACGCGCTGGATCCGCGTCCACAGGCAATCGACCGGACGCACGGAGAACCGGATCGCCTCGTGGCCGGCGCGGTCCTCGTAGACGTAGGTGACCCTGACGCCGCGCGTGACCAGGGGCGCCGTCGACGAGCGCCCGCAGATCCCCTGACGCGCGCGCTCCTGCAGGCGCGCGGCGACGCCGGACGCCTCGAGCTCGCGCGCGTCCTTGTTGACGAGCCGGAAGCGGAACACCTGCTCGAGGCCGGCACCGGCCTCCGCGCTCTCGAGCCGGGTCTCGGCATCGATCATCACCGGCAGCTTCGCCGTCAGGCGGTTCGACACCGTCTTGAGGTCGTCGGTCGTCGCAGCGCCGATTCCGACCAGCCAGGGGGCGCTCCAGAGCACCGCGCCGACCGCAGCCACCGCGACCAGTGCGAGCGCCGGAACCAGCAGGCGCATCGATCGCCTCACCAGCAATCCGCGACCGTCAGCGTGCCGGTCTCGCCCTTGCGCCCGAGCTGGTCGATGCTGAGGTTTCCGCATTTCGGATCGACGTGGCCGTTCGCGGGCGTGGCAGTGAGCACGTAGCTCGAGGCGAGCGTTCCGGTGGTGCCGGCGGCAATCGCGAGCGTGTAGGAAGCCTTGCCAGGGCTATCGCCCGAGTGCGTCCGCACGCCCGCCGCCGACAGGGACGACGGGTACGTATTGTAGTTCGTGAAGTGCCGCTCCAGGGACTGGGCGGCCTCGAGCAGCGCCGCCTTGCCCTCGGCGCGCTTGGTCCGCACGACGTACTCGGTGTAGCTCGGGTAGGCGACCGACGCCAGCACCGCGACCACCACGAGCACGATCATCAGTTCGATCAGCGTGAACCCGCCCTGGATGACGCGTCCGATTCGTTTCACTTCGGTCTCCCGGCTCATCGTTTCATGATCTCGCGCCACGCGATCCGGCCGCGCGAGCCGGCGATCGACTCGGCCACCGACTCGACACCGCCCGACGAGCCGCTCGACACCTTGAACTCCTTGGGGGCGCCCGAGGTCAGCGGCGGGCTGCCGCTGATGACGGTCGGCATCGGCGTGATCCCTACGCGCGAGCGACGTCCGCTCACCGCCGTGGGCGACCCGCTGGTCGGGTGCGTCACCAGGTCGGCCGAGGAGAACAGCGCGTCGTTGTTGACGTCGAACGGCGACGAGTCAAGGCGGCTGCCGGTCAACGCATCCAGCTCCATCAGCCAGCTGGTGCCGCCCTTGTCGCAGGGGCTCGTCGACGGGATCAGCGTCGGGAACACGACGCGCCCGAAGCGGATCTGCGGCGGGTAGACGACCCGCTCGCCGGTCTCGGCGCCCGCCCCGTCGGTCGGGAAGTCCATGTACCAGCCGCGCTGGCTCGTCCAGTCGACGACGTTGTTCGAAGTGACGCGGTAGACGCTGCCACCGGCCGCGACCTCGCCCTGTACCGTCTGCTGTTGCAGCAAAGAGCGCGAACTCACCGTCGAGCCGTCGTTCTTGTCCCAGATGCCGTAGAAGCTCTGGCGCTGGTAGGGCGCCGACGGATCGCTCGGCTGCAGGTAGATGCCGGTGCCGAACAGCACCATGAAGCCGCCATAAGGATTCTTCATCACCTCGACCGACGCGGTGATCGGCTGCGCCGTACCGGAGGGGTCGACCGCCTTGAACAGCGGCAGTCCGCCCGCGGCAACGCCCCACGACGACGGCGCGCTCGACGTCAGGTCGAACTTCCACAGGTTGCCCTGCAGGTCGCCGGCGTAGACATAGTCGACCTTGCCGTCGAAGTCGACGTCGGCCGGGAACACGCTGGCGAGCCCGTTGGGCGATGCGACCGACCCCGCACTGGTCTGCAGCTTGATGTAGTCGGTGCCCAGCGTCCAGGTGCGCGAACCCGGGGTGCGGTCGAGAAAGAGGATGAACAGCGAAGCGCGCCCGGTGGTGCTTGCGTAGCCGTCGGCCTCCGAGTTGTTGTAGCCGTTGCCGATCAGCACGGCCCACTTGTCGTTGGCGAGCTTGACGATCTGGGGCTGCCCGTAGGTGTAGCCCAGGTCCGGGTCGTCGCGGTCGCTGAACTCCCAGAGCACTTTGGTCGACGCACTGGCCTCGGTGACCGCCGCGGGATCGGTCACGTCGAGCGCGAACACGCCCTGGCCGCCGCCGCCCAACCCACCGACCAGCACCGTCGCCCAGTTGCTGTTGACGACCGCATCGGCGACCGCCGGCGTACCGTCCACGAAGTAGCGATGGCTGTACGCGAGATCGCTGAGCCGCGACAGGTTGCCGTAGACCATCGACGGCACGTAGGCGAACAATTCCTTGCCCGCGTCCGTGCCGCTGGCGACGAAGCCGTGCAGCATGCCGTCGTTGGCGCCGACGTAGATCATCGGCGTGCGCGACAGGTTGCTCATGCGGAACGTTGCGTAGTTGTTCTCCCAGTAGCCGGCGTTCGGCGCGCCGACGAACTGCGGGTTCGAGTTCACGATGTCGCCGAGCCGCGACACCGGGCGTCGCCGGAACTTGCCGGCGGAAGACCCCTCGTTCGAGGTGTCTCCACGCATCCACAGCAGCCGGTCGCTGCCTCGGCTGTCGTTGGCGCCCAGCGCGTTGGTGTCCAGCGCGGTCTGCTGCGCGGTCGACAGCGACGCGAAGCGGAACGGCACCCCGGCGCTCGGGGCCAGCGGATCGGAATTCCAGGTCAGGATGCGCCGGTCGTTCGGCGCCTGGCTGTTGATCACCTGCCCGGAATCCCAGTCCGGCGTCGGCGAGATGTTGCCGTTGAAGTCGATCGGGTACGACAGCAGCTGGCCGCTCCAGTCGTTCGAGTTGAAGCGAGCCTGGTAAATCCTCGAGCCGGTTTGCAGGGACGTCGAGTTGGTCGCCACCGACGAGGCCGACGACGTCGCCAGGATCGAGATGAACGCGCGGTCGAGCGACGCCTCGAGCGCCAGCGGGTTCGCGACGAAGAAGTAGTTGTCCGGGATGCCGTCGGAGACCGGGAAGCCGTTCGTGTCACGAACGTCCCACTCGCTCGCCAGGTCCGGGATCTGGTTGCCGCTGCCGGTCTCGATGAAGCCACCATACTTGGCCGCATAGAACAGCGGATCCTCGAGCTCCTTGGCGACGTTCGAGCCGAGCGTGTAGGTCACGCTGACCGGCGGATCGTTGAGCTGGCAGTTGCTGCAGCCGGTGACGCCGGTCGGGTCGGTGAAGTTGAAGCCCGTCGTGCTGGTGTCGCCGATTCCCGAGTGGAAGTGCGCGCCGTCCTTGGTGGTGCCGCTGATCGCGTAGCCGAAGCCTTGCGGCTGGTTGGTCGACTCGGCGATCACGTCGGTGGTCACGCGCACCGTGTTCGCGGCCGCGTCGAGCTCGTACTCGATGATGCCCCAGACGTCCTGGTCGTAGTCGCCGCCCTGCTCGGAGTCCTCCCAGTTCACGTAGACCTTGCCGCGCACGGTGCTCCCGACGACGTCCTGCGAGACGACCTTCAGGTCGACCAGCGCGCCGCCGCCCAGGCCGCGGCCGGGATAGTCGAGCCGGTAGATCGGCTGGATCACGACCTCGGGACTCGACGCCAGGCCGGGCACCTTGATCTTCAGCGTCGGCACGTTGGTCGCGAGCTGCACGCCATAGGTCGTCACCTTCAGCGAGCGGTCGTCGTCGCTGGGCACCGCCGACAGGTCGGAGCGGATCCGGTTGGTCTTCGCCTGGTAGGCGAGGCCGGGCATCAGGTAGCTGCCGGCCACCGTCGGCCCCTCGGGACAGATCCCGCTCACGCCGCCCAGCGACGTGATCGTCTTGCCGTCGCAGAGCTCGTTGACGCTCGCGCCGCTGCGGCCGATGAAGTAGTCGTTGCCGGTGATGCCCTCGAGGTCGCCGACCCGGTCGGTCACGCCGCTCGCGGTCTTGCCGGCATCGCCGATGTCGCCGAGCGCGGTCGAGGCGAGGTCGGCGTCGTACGAGGACACGCTCGAGTTGAACACCAGCACGTTCAGCGGCGAGCAGTAGTTGGTGTTGGAGAGCGGATCGGACCAGCTGGCACTGGGCAGGCCCAGCGTCGCGTCGGCCGAGCCCGAGCCGTAGTTGTAGGCCGCAGTGCGCGACCTGCCGGCGAAGTACCTGAGCGACTCGTAGTAGATCTCCGACATCGGGTTGCCCCAGCTGCGGCAATTGCCCTCGGTGATGCTGGTCAGCTGGTACGTGCAGTTGTCGCCGCTCGAACCGAGATAGGTGCCGTCGCCGTAGTTGTAGCCGTAGATCCGGAGCCGGTTCATCGTGTTGACGATGCCGGCCGCGCCGGCCGAGAGCATCGCCGACTTGAAGGTGCCGTCGGTGGTCGCGTTCACCTCGTCGGTGAACGTGCCGACGTTCTTGCGTAGCACGCCGCCCGAGATGTTCTTCTGGTAGCTGCCGGTCATCAGGCCGAACTTCATCAGGCCCGGTTCGCCGTAGACCTGCAGAAGCCCGATCGGCTTGTAGTTGCCGCTCGGATACTGCTTGCACTTCTCGTTGCCCAGCAGGCCCGGGACGCAGGCCTGCACCCGCGCCACGTATTGCCCGTTGTCGTAGCTCGTCCCGCGCCCCCCCGCGTAGCCGTTGCCCAGCCCCCGGTCGAGCTGGCTCGGCTCGACGGTCGCCGATGCGAGCCCGCTCTGGCTCAGGCGGTTGCTGTTGCTGCGCGTGGCGCCGGTGTTGAACATGCTGCCGTCGGCGACGCGGCCCGGGCTGGTCGATTCGGCGCGCCACTGGCATTGCCAGCGCTCGTTCGCCGCCCACAGGCCGTAGTTGCCGCGCGCGACGCGGATCACCGGCGGGTTCGTGTTCGCCTGCGAGGTCGAGGTGCCGATCGTGAGGTTGCAGATCGACAGGCCGACGTCGGTGAGGTTGGTGACCGTCCAGGCGGTGGCCGCGGGGTTCGAGCCAGACCCGGTCACGCCGGTGGGGTTGTGCACGTCGAGCTGGAAGCTCGTGCCGCAGACCGCGCCGCCGCTCACCGCCATGACGGTGCCGGTGACGTAGTCGCTCGCGGTCCGCGCGACGCGAACCTGGTCGCCGACGCAGACCGTGGCCGCGCTGTTTCGGAAGTACTTGGTTCCGCTGGTCACGGACTGCGACTGGTTGCTCGAATAGCCGCTGTTCGACCCGTAGACCGAGCCCGACGGCGGCGCGCTCGGCACGCTGAACGGCGTCAACTGGTCGAGGTCGGCACCCGCATAGTGCTTGGCCCAGGCGTGCGCATCGGGCGGAATGTAGACGCGCTCGAGGACGGTGTCGCTGCCGGTGTCGGTGGAACGCATGCCGCCGTAGAGCAGCTTGCGCACCGCGTCCATCCGCGCCATCGTCGCCCAGTTCAGGAAGTTGCCGCTCCACTGGTTGGTGCCCGCGGTGCAGTATTTGGTGCTCGTCGTGGCCACCGGCTCGAAGCGCTGGTTGCTCGTGCTGTAGCTGTAGCACTTGCCCGAGTCGAAGTAGCCGTAATAGTCGATCGAGTGCTTGTAGGTCGTCTCGAGCTCGCCGTCGTTGTCGAGGTCCGAGTAGTCGTTGTAGGCCTTCTTGTAGAGTTGCTGGTCCTTCGACAGGTCGAGCATCACCAGGGGCGGGATGGCGCCGCCCGCGTACAGCGGCGACTGCGCGAGCGTGAGCGCGAACGCCGGCGTGACCGGGGCCAGCTGCAGCGCGACCAGGCACGCGGCGACCAGCCTGGCGCGGCGGTTGCGCCGGGCTCGCGAACGGGTCGACTCGATCCTGTTGCGCACGTTCCTGTTCATGGCATTGCTCCGCATACCGCGTCAGGGCCGGAAGAATTCCTGCAGCATCACGCGCGTGCCCGAGAGCGCGCCGTAACCCAGCGCAGTGATGCGGTAGATGTAGCGGCCGCCGCCGGCGCGCAGGCTGGTGCCCACCGCATCGGGAATGGCCTCGACCAGGTAGCGGGGCTGCCCGGTGACGCCGCCCGACTCGGTCGAGGGACGGAACCCGGGTACGCCGGTCTGTTCCCCGTACGAAAGCGACCTCGACGCGTCTTCCAGATAGGCCTCCCAGCGCTGCGTGCCGCTGGTGGCCGGAATGCACAGCCCCTTGCCACCGGTCTGGTCGCAAGTCGTGGAGAACAGCGTCGCGCCCGAGAGCGCGCGCGTCGAGACGATGTCGGTCTCCGCGTCGCGCAGCGCCGC
>CALMSQ010000232.1:0-3219 GCA_937872345.1 uncultured Burkholderiales bacterium
TCGAGCCCTGGTCGGCGGTGGCCGAGAACTGGCCCTTGGTGAGCCCGTAGACGCCGTTGTTCTCGACGATGTAGGTCATGTTCACGCCGCGGCGCATCACGTGCGCGAACTGCCCCAGGCCGATCGACGCGGAGTCGCCGTCGCCGGATACGCCGAGGTAGACGAGCTCGCGGTTGGCGAGGCTGGCGCCCGTGAGCACCGACGGCATCCGGCCATGCACCGAGTTGAAGCCGTGCGAATTGCCGAGGAAGTAGTCGGGCGTCTTGCTCGAGCAGCCGATGCCGGAGAGCTTGGCGACACGGTGGGGCTCGACGTCGAGCTCCCAGCAGGCCTGGATGATCGCGGCCGAGATCGAGTCGTGGCCGCAGCCGGCGCACAGGGTCGAGATCTTGCCCTCGTAGTCGCGGCGCGTGAATCCGAGCCGGTTCTTCGGCAGCGTCGGGTGGTGCAGGGCGGGCTTGGCGAGATAGGTCATGGCGGCCCTCAGGCGACCTTGCCGCGCTTGAGCGGCTTGACGTTGGCGCCCGACAGGCGCTCGGCGATCGCGTCGGTGATGAACCGGGCGGTGATCGGCGTGCCGTCGTAGTGCAGCACCGGCACGAGCCGCGCGGGGTCGACGCCCAGCTCGTTGACCAGCATCGTGCGCAGCTGGCCGTCGCGGTTCTGCTCGACGACGAACAGCGTGTCGTGCGCCGCGATGAACCGCGCGACCTCGTCGCCGAACGGGAACGCGCGCACCCGCAGCGTGTCCACCTGCATGTGACGCGCCTCGAGCTGCTCGATCGCCTCGTTCATCGCCGGACTGGTCGAGCCGTAGTAGATCGCGCCGACCGAAGCCGGCTGCGCCGCGCGCCGCTCGACGGCGGCCGGGACGAGGCTGCGGGCGGTCTCGAACTTCTTCAGCAGCCGCTGCACGTTGGCGACGTAGTCGGGGCCGGCCTCGGAGTAGCGGGCGTACGCGTCCTTGGTGGTGCCGCGGGTGAAATAGGCGCCGCGCTCGGGGTGCGTGCCCGGCCAGGTGCGGTACGGAATGCCGTCGCCGTCGACGTCGAGGTAGCGGCCGAAGTCGCGCCCGTCTTCGAGCATCTGCGCGGTCATCACCTTGCCGCGATCGTAGCGGCGGCTGTCGTCCCACTTGAACGGCGCGGTCAGCCGCTGGTTCATGCCGATGTCGAGGTCGGTCATCAGGAAGACCGGCGTCTGCAGCCGGTCGGCGAGGTCGAGCGCCTGCGCGGCGAACTCGAAGCACTCGTTCGGGTCTTCGGGGAACAGCAGCACGTGCCTGGTGTCGCCGTGCGACGCGTACGCGCAGGCCAGCAGGTCGGCCTGCTGGGTGCGCGTGGGCATGCCGGTGGACGGCCCGCCGCGCTGGACATTGATGATCGTGGCCGGGATCTCGGCGAAGTAGGCCAGGCCGATGAATTCGGTCATCAGCGACACGCCGGGGCCGGACGTCGCGGTGAAAGCGCGGGCCCCGTTCCAGCCGGCGCCGACCACCATGCCGATCGACGCGAGCTCGTCCTCGGCCTGCACGATCGCGAAGCGGTTCTCGCCGGTTTCCTTGTCGACGCGCAGCTTCGAGCAGTACTTCTGGAACGCCTCGGCCACCGACGAGGACGGCGTGATCGGATACCAGGCGCAGACGGTGGCCCCGCCGTAGACGCAGCCCAGCGCGGCGGCCGAATTGCCGTCGACGAAGATCCGGTCGCCGACGTTGGCGGCGCGCTTAACGCGCAGCCCGAGCGCGTCTTCGAGGTGCTCCTGCGCGTAGTGGTAGCCCTTGCGGAAGGCGTCGAGGTTCGGCGTGAGCAGCTTCTCCTTGCCCTTGTACTGCTCGCCGACCAGTTCGGCGATCACGGCCGGATCGATGCCGATCAGCGCGGCGAGCACGCCGACGTACATGATGTTCTTCAGCAGCTGGCGCTCGCGGGGGTCGCCGTAGGCGGCGTTGCACATCTCGGTGAGCGGCACGGGGATCGTGTGCACGTCGGCGCGGAACTTCGACGGCGGCAGCGGCCGCGTGCTGTCATAGAGCAGGTAGCCGCCCGGCTCGATCTCGGCGATGTCGCGGTCCCAGGTCTGCGGATTCATCGCGACCAGCAGGTCGACGCCGCCGCGACGCCCGAGGTGGCCCTTCTCGGTGACCCGGACCTCGTACCAGGTGGGCAGTCCCTGGATGTTCGACGGAAAGATGTTGCGCGGGCTTACCGGGACGCCCATGCGCAGGAAGCTCTTCGCGAACAGTTCGTTGGCCGAGGCCGACCCGGACCCGTTGACGTTGGCGAACTTGACGACGAAGTCGTTGACGGCTTCGATGCGCTTCATCAGGCGGCCTTCCTCTGCGGGGTCCGGCAGCCGGGGCCGGCGTGGGTCACGTTCAGCAGGAACTTGCGCATGTCCCAGGCGCCGGTTGGGCAGCGCTCGGCGCACAGTCCGCAGTGCAGGCAGACGTCCTCGTCCTTGACCATCGCGCGGCCGGTCTTCAGGCCGGTGGCCAGGTACAGCGGCTGGCTCGGGTTGAGCGCCGGCGCGCGCAGCCCGGCACGCAAGGTTCGCTCGTCGCCGTCGGCGGGCAGCATCGTGAAGGTGATGCAGTCGGTCGGGCAGATGTCGACGCAGGCGTCGCACTCGATGCACTGCGGCGCGGTGAAGACGGTCTGCACGTCGCAGTTCAGGCAGCGCTGCGCCTCGCGCAGCGCGGTCTTCGCGTCGAAACCCAGCTCGACCTCGACGCGGATGTCGCGCAGCGCCTGGTTGACGTCGCGCCACGGCACCTTCTGCCGCACGTCGCGCGCGACCTCGTTGTCGTAGCTCCACTCGTGGATGCCCATCTTCTGGGAGATCATCGTCACGGCCGGGGCGGGGCGTTCGCGCACGTCCTCGCCCTGCAGGAAGCGGTCGATCGACACCGCGGCCTCGTGTCCGTGCGCAACCGCCCAGATGATGTTCTTCGGGCCGAGGGCGGCGTCGCCGCCGAAGAACACCCGAGGCAACGTCGACTGCAGCGAGACCTTGTCGAGCACCGGCATTCCCGATTCGTCGAATTCGACGCCGATGTCGCGCTCGATCCACGGGAAGGCGTTCTCCTGGCCCACCGCGATGAGCACTTCGTCGCAGTCGAAGACCTGGTCGGGCTCGCCGGTGGGCACGAGCTTGCGGCGGCCGCGCTCGTCGAAGCGCGCCTCGACCTTCTCGAAGCGCATCCCGGTGAGCCGCCCG
>CALMSQ010000233.1:0-3016 GCA_937872345.1 uncultured Burkholderiales bacterium
CGTCGGATCGAGAGGCCCCACCTTCCCCGCCTGCTCTCTCACCCCTCGGCGGAGGGGAGGCGTCCATACCATCTCCGGTGTGAGTGGGGCTGGGGAGTCAGGCGGCCCGTGCGGGGCCGTGTCCGGTCACGAAGTCGTTGCCGGCACGGTCCACGCCGCGTGCAAGCCACAGCGGACGATTGATGTAGTTCATCAGCGGCGATTCCTTCGCCGCATAGGCGTTGGCCGGGAACTCCGGGTCGCGCACGTAGCGCGTGGTGGCCGGCATGTACCGGATCGCGTAGTCGGATCGCCGCTTGGTGGACCGGTTCTCGTCCGATCCGTGGACGAGGTAGACGTCGTGGATCGAGATCTGCCCCGCGTACAGGACGTCGTCGCGGGCCTGGCTTTCGTCGATCTCGGGCAACTGCTGCTTGAGGGCGACGTTGCGCGCGGTGGTGATCTCGTGGCGCTCCAGCCTGCGACTCTTGTGCGAGCCCGGGATGTAGCGCATGCAGCCATTCTCGGGCGTCGAGTCCTCGATCGCCACGCGCACCGTGACGGTCGCCAGCGGGTCCAGTGGCCAGTACTGCCCGTCCTGGTGCCAGGGCACCGCCATGCCGTGTCCCGCGGGCTTGCAGAAGAGCTGGCTGCCCCACAGCACGATGTCCGGGCCGATGAGCTGCTCGACCATGTCCAGGATCTCCGGAAACAGGCACAGGTCCAGGAACGTCTGGCTGCCGACCATCTGCGCCGACTGGCCCCAGGGGTTGTGCGCGCCGGACAGTTGCTCGGGGCGCACGCCGGGGTTGCGCTCGATCAACCGGTCGACTTCCGCCTGCATCCTGTCCAATATCGCATCGGGTAGCCGGTAGTCGGGGATCACCAGGCCATCGTCGTGAAAACGCTCGATCTCGGCGTCGCTCAGTCGTTTCATTCGGATTGCTTCCTCGGATCGGGGGTCAGTTCATCCAGCTGCCGCCGTTGACGTCCAGCGCATGGCCGGTCACGTACGAGGCTTCGGGCGAGCACAGGTGCCAGGCCGCGGCCGCCACCTCGTCGGGCGTGCCCAGGCGGCCGAGTGGAATGCGTGCAGCGAGCGCCGGCCAGCGTTCGCGCGGGATCATTGCGCCTTCGATCGATCCGGGCACGACCGCGTTGACGCGCACGCCGTGCGGCGCGAGTTCCAGCGCCAACGAACGCACCAGCGACATCAGGCCGGCCTTCGACGCGGCGTAATGCGCCTTGGTGCCGGCGGCCGTCAGCTCGAGCGCCGCGACGCCGGTGCGCCCGGCGCGCGAGGCGATCATCACCATTGCGCCGCGCGACGCGCGCAATGGCGCAATCGCCGCTCGCGCGACGAGGAAGGCGCCGGTCAGGTTCACGTCGATCAGCCGTCGCCATTCCTCGACCGGTATCGCCTCGATCGGGCGCGCGGGCACGGTGATGGCCGCCGAATGCACCACTGCCGCCAGCGGCCCGCGCGTCGCGGCCGTGGCGAACAGGCTTGCGCAGGCGGCTTCGTCGGTGACGTCGGTGGCGACGAAGCGCACGCCGGCCGGCAGCGACGCGTCCGGCGGCTTCAGGTCGGCAATCAGTACCTCGTGCGTTGCCGCGAAGCGCTGCACGCAGGCCCAGCCGATGTTGCTCGAGCCGCCGGTGACCACGGCGACCGGGCGCGCCACGTTCGACAGGGCGCTCATCAATAGTCCGAGGCCGGCACGTGGCTGGCCGCGGGGTCGATGGCGACGTCGATGACCGTTGTCCGACCCTCGCGCACCGCTTCGCGCGAGGCAGCGATCGCATCGCCCAGCGCGTCGGCGCGGTCCACCCGGATGCCGTGGCAGCCCATGCCGCGAGCGATGGTCGCGAAGTCCATCTGCGAGAAGTCGACCGCGATGCGGCGCTCCTTCATGTTGTCGCGCACCATGCCGAGGCCCTGGTTGTTGGCGACGATCACCGTGATCGGCAGCTGTTCCTGCACGCAGGTGGCCAGCGTCGACAGCGTCATCGCTGCGCCGCCGTCGCCGATCAGGCAGATGACGTGGCGGTCGCGGTGCACCAGGCGCGTTGCAGCGGCGGCCGGCAGGCCCCAGCCCATGCCGCCGATGCCGCCCGGCACCACCAGCTGCCCCGGGGTGCGAAGCCGCAATTGGGTCGTCACCCAGATGCGGTTGTTGCCGGCGTCGAGGACGAGCATGTCCTGCGGCGTGAGTGTGCGGTCGAGCACGCGGACCAGGTCGGCATAGTGCAGCGTGCCCGCGGCGGCCACCGTGGGCGGCAGCACGCCGAAGCGGTGCTCGGCGTTGTTGTCGGCGATCGCCGCCAGGCGCTCCGCGCGCCGCTCGTGCCCCAGCGGCAGCGTCTTCAGCATCTGCAGCACGTCGGCCGCGTCGCCGGTGATGGCGAGCTCCACCGGGTAGACCCAGCCGGCATGACGCGGGTCGACGTCCACTTGCGCGAGGCGCTGGCGCGCGGGGTCGATCAGCCCTTCGTCGCGAAAGCGCAGGTAGTCGGGGCCCAGGCTGGCGCCCAGCGCCAGCACGACGTCGGCGCGGCCGAGCATCCGGTTCGCGCTCTTGCTGCCCCAGGTGCCGAGCATGCCCACTGCGACCGGCGAGGTCTCGTCGATGACGCCCTTGCCGTTGTAGCTGGTCGCGACGGCGATGCCGGCCTGCGACGCGATCTCGGCCAGCAGCGCGCGCGCCGCGGGCGTCTGCGCCCCTTGCCCGGCGACGATGACCGGGTGTTGCGCCTCGGCCAGCAGCGCCGCCAGGCGCGTCACCGCGTCGGCGTCGGGGCGCGCCGCGGTATGCGTCAGGTAGCCGGCGGACGGGTAGAGGTTCACGCGCCGCTGCTCGGGCATCTCGCGCCGGATGATCGGTGTCTTCAGGACCAGCGCCGCAGGCCCCATGCGAGGCAACTGCGCGTGCTTGAACGCCAGCTGAAGTCCGTAGACCGCCTCGTGCGGCTCGGTGGCGTACGCGCAGTACTTGGTCATCGTGCCGAGCACCGTGCGCACATCGGCGGCGCCGTA